>DATNNK010000026.1:0-6952 GCA_035601875.1 Casimicrobiaceae bacterium
CCGCCGCACCTGCTGGGCCTTCAGGTAGTACGCGTCGTAATAACCATGCGACAGCACGTAGGTCCCGACCAGGATGCGGCGTTTGACTTCGGCGCCAAAGCCTTCGGCGCGCGTCTTCTTGTACATGTCCATCAGGTCGTCGTATTTCGCCGCGCGATGTCCGTAACGCACGCCGTCGAAGCGCGCCAGGTTGGACGATGCTTCGGCAGGCGAGATTACGTAATACACCGGGAGCGAATAGTCGACATTGGGCAGACTTACCTCGACGGTCGTCGCGCCCAAGCTCCGGAAGCCGGCGATCGCGGCCTCGATGGCTCGGGCGATGCCGGGCTCGGTGCCGGCGCCGAAATATTCGCGCGGCAAGCCGATCCGAACGCCGGCAAGGGGTTTGGCTGCGGCGTTTGCCGCATATTCCCTGAGGAGCCGCGTGTAATCCTCGGCCGGCCGGTTGACGCTGGTCGAGTCGCGGCTGTCGTGGCCGGCCATGGCGTTGAGCAGCAGCGCGCAGTCTTCGGCGGTCTGGCCGAAGGCGCCCGGCGTATCGAGGCTCGACGCGAAAGCGACCAGCCCGTAGCGGGAGCAAACGCCGTAAGTGGGTTTTAGTCCGCAGACGCCGGACAGCGCGGCAGGCTGCCGGATCGAGCCTCCCGTGTCGGTCCCGGTCGCCGCGGGTACCAGCCGCGCGGCGACCGCCGCGGCCGAGCCGCCGGAGCTCCCACCCGCGACGCAGGTGGTGTTCCACGGATTCCTGACCGGCCCGAAATAGGAGTTCTCGTTCGACGAGCCCATCGCGAACTCGTCCATGTTGGTCTTGCCGACCAGCACCATGCCGGCGCGTGCAAGCCTCTCGGCCACGAACGCGCTGTACGGCGCGACGAAGTTCTCCAGCATCCGGGAGCCGCAGGTGGTGCGCAGCCCCTCGGTCATGATCACATCCTTGTGCGCGAGGGGAATGCCGGTCAACGGCGATGCGGTTCCGGCGGCGATGCGCGCGTCGGCGGCCTTGGCCTGGGCCATCGCTCCTTCGCGATCGACCGTCAGGAACGCATTCAGTGTCCGATTCGCGGTCTCGATGCGGTCGAGAAGCGAACCGGTGAGCTCTACGCTCGACAAGCGCCGCGCGAGCAAGGCGCGCGAGAGCTCGGCGACGGAGGAAGTAATCACGAAGGACGATCGATCAACGTTGACGGGAATACACGGAAAACACCGGAGCCGCGATCGAATCGCGGCGCTTGCCTCACGCCACGAAACACTTCATTCGATCACTTTCGGCACCAGATACAGCCCGTCCTCGACGGCGGGCGCGTTGCGCTGATGGAGCGCATGCTGGTCGCTCTCGGTCACGCGGTCCTCGCGCAGCGGCAATGACACATCCTGCGCGTGCGACATTGGGACGATGCCGGTCGTATCGACCGCGCGCAGGCGCTCGATCATCCGGAAAACACCCTCGAGCTTGTTTTGGACATCAATGGCCTCGGCGGTGGTGATCTCGATCCGCGCCAGGTGCGCAGCGCGTTGAACGTCGTCGACGGAAAGAGCCATGGTCAGGAGGAAAACGGTGCAGAAACAAGGCTGAGAGGGTATCATAATCGCTTGTCATAAGTGCGCAGGCCGCCACCCTGACGGCCTCGAAACCGAAAGTCCCCATGTTCGACATGTTCAAGGGCTACTTTTCCAGCGATCTTGCGATCGACCTGGGAACAGCCAACACGCTCATCTATGTGCGCGGCAAAGGCATCGTGCTCAACGAACCGTCGGTGGTGTCGATCCGCCAGGAAGGGGGCCCCAACGGTAAGCGCGTGATTCAGGAAGTCGGCCTCGCGGCGAAGCAGATGCTCGGTCGCACGCCGGGCAACATCACGGCCATCCGTCCGATGAAGGATGGCGTCATCGCCGACTTCACGGTCACCGAGCAGATGTTGAAGCAGTTCATCAAGAAAGTTCTCGACTCCAAGCTTTTTTCCCCGTCGCCGCGCATTATCATCTGCGTCCCATGCGGCTCGACACAGGTGGAACGGCGCGCGATCCGCGAATCGGCGCTTGGTGCCGGCGCGTCGAAGGTGTATCTGATCGAGGAACCGATGGCTGCGGCGATCGGTGCCGACCTGCCGATATCGGAAGCAACCGGGTCGATGGTCGTCGACATCGGCGGTGGCACCACCGAGGTCGGTGTGATATCGCTTGGCGGCATGGTGTACTCGGGCAGCGTGCGCGTCGGCGGCGACAAATTCGACGAGGCGATCGTCAACTACATACGACGTAATTACGGCATGCTGATCGGCGAAACCACCGCGGAAATGATCAAGAAAACGATCGGCTCCGCGTTTCCGGGCTCGGAAGTGAAGGAAATGGAAGTCAAGGGCCGCAATCTCGCCGAAGGCATTCCACGCAGCTTTACGGTGTCTTCGAATGAAATCCTCGAAGCGTTGACCGATCCGCTGAACAGCATCGTGTCGGCGGTGAAGAGCGCTTTGGAGCGCACACCGCCCGAGCTTGGCGCCGACATTGCCGAGCGCGGCATGGTGCTCACCGGAGGCGGTGCGCTGCTGCGCGACGTCGACCGCCTGCTGATGGAAGAGACGGGTTTGCCGGTGATCGTAGCCGATGATCCGTTGACTTGCGTTGTGCGTGGCTGCGGCAGGGCGCTCGAGAACATGGAAAAGCTGTCCGGCATCTTCACCTCGGATTAGAGGCCGAGCTCCAAGCTCTCGCCGACGCGACCGGTCGCTGATCCATGCGCCACATTTCGATCGAGCCGCCACCATTCTTTCATCGCGGTCCCTCCCCTCTTACGCGGCTCGCATTTTTCGGGCTGCTATCGCTGGCGCTGCTGTTCGCGGACACCCGCTACCGCTACCTCGAAAATGTAAGGCAGGTAGTCGCCGTTGCGCTATATCCGCTGCAGCGTGCGGTGCAGTTTCCCGGCGAAGCGTTGGGATACTTGGGGACGTATTTCGCCTCGCAGCAGACGCTGGCCAGCGATAACGCCGCGGTGAGGCAGCAATTGCTGGCGCAGGCTCCCGCGGTGCAAGGCTTCCCCTTGCTCGAGCAGGAGAATGCGCGGCTGCGGGCCTTGCTAGGGATGGCGGCGCGGTTTCCGGAGACCGCCACGGCGGCGGAGGTGCTCTATTCCGGGCGAGACCCGTTTTCGCAGAAGCTTTTCGTCGACAAGGGTGACGTTGCGGGGGTGCAGATCGGCCAGGCGGTGATCGACGAGATCGGCGTCGTCGGTCAGGTCACGCGAGTCTTTCCGTACATGTCCGAAGTGACGCTGGTGACCGACAAGGATCATGCGGTGCCGGTCAAAGTGGAGCGCAGCGGCTTGCGCAGCGTCATGTACGGCGCAGGGACGGGACGACTGCCGGAGCTGCGCTTTCTTTCGCCCAATACCAATGCGGAGATCCAGCCCGGGGACCGGCTCGTCACCTCCGGCATCGATGGAACCTATCCTGCCGGACTCGCCGTGGCCCAGGTCACATCGGTCGAGCGCGAAACGGGACAGGTCTTCGCCCGCGTGACCTGCAAACCACTCGCCGGTGTCGAACGCGACGGTCAGGTATTGATCTTAAGCCGCGCCGCGGTATCGTTGCCGCGTCCCGACGAGCCCACGGAGGCGGATGCGCCTCGCAAGGGCCGCGGAAGACGGCGCGGCTGATCAGTGATGGCGCAACTCTCGCCCTTTGCCGATGCACGGCCGGACGAAATTCTTCTCCCGGCCAAGCCGTGGTTTGTTTTATTCACGCTGGTTTGCGGGTTGGTGGCGAACACATTGCCGGTATCCGGCGTCGCCTTGTTGCTCAAGCCCGATTTTCTGGCGCTGATGCTTCTTTACTGGTGCATCCAGGAGCCACGTCTGATCGGTGTCGGCATAGCCTGGTGCGTGGGACTGTTGATGGATGTCACCGACGCGACCGTTTTCGGGCAGCATGCGTTGGCATACGCGGTGCTCGCCTACGCCGCCGAGTATTTTCGCCGGCGCGTACTGCGATTTCCGCTGTGGCAGCAAGCGGCGCAGGTCGCGGTTCTGCTCCTTGCATGCTCGGCGCTGGTGCTGGTGATTCGCGTGGTTGGTGGCGCGCCGACGCCGCGATGGACCTACGCCGTGGGGCCCTTGGTCGGAGCGGTCCTGTGGCCGCTCATAACGGTCGTGCTGCAGGGGCCGCAAAGGCCGCGGCGCCCGGCGGAAAGATAGGGCAGCTTCGGTGCGCCGACTCTTTACCAACCGCGATCGTCCGAGCACGATCAGCGGCCCGGAGCTCAGGGACCCGCAGCGCGAGCTGTTGCATTTCCGCAGGCGGCTGCTGATCGCGGGTGCGATGGTGATCGTCGCGTTCGGCGGTCTCCTCGGCCGTTTTGTTTACCTCCAGCTGTTCCAGCATAGTCATTATCAGACGCTCGCGGAAAGCAATCGCATTGCCATCGTGCCGATCGTTCCCAACCGCGGCGTGATGACCGACCGCAACGGCGTCGTGCTGGCGCAGAGCTATTCCGCGTATACGCTAGAAGTTACGCCGTCGCGGGTCAAGAATCTCGACGAGACGATCGACGGGCTGGCCACCATCGTGGAGGTCCAGGCGCGGGATCGCAAACGCTTCAAGCGGCTGCTCGAGGAGTCGAAAAACTTCGAGAGCCTGCCGCTGCGAACGCGGCTATCGGACGAAGAGGTCGCGCGATTTGCGGTCAATCGCTACCGTTTTCCGGGTGTTGAGATCAAGGCGCGCCTGTTCCGCCAATATCCTTTCGGCGAGGTCGCCTCGCACGTGACCGGCTACATCAGTCGCATCAACGACAAGGACGTCGAGCGCATCGACGCCTGGAACGAAACCGCCAACTACAAGGGCTCCGACTACATCGGCAAAGTAGGCGTCGAGCTCGCCTACGAACGCGACCTGCACGGCACCACCGGATGGGAAGAAGTCGAGGTCGACGCCGGTGGTCGCGCCGTTCGCACGCTGTCGCGGACGCCGCCCATTTCCGGCAACAACCTGAAGCTCGCACTGGACATCAGGCTGCAGCAGGCCGCCGAGCAGGCGTTCGGCGACCGGCGAGGCGCGCTGGTCGCGATCGAGCCGGCGACCGGAGACGTGCTCGCATTCGTCTCCAAGCCGGGGTTCGATCCCAATCTTTTCGTCGACGGCATCGACCCGACGAACTGGGAATTGCTCAATGAGTCCCCCGACAAGCCACTGTTGAATCGGCCGCTGCGCGGCGCCTATCCTCCGGGCTCGACCATCAAGCCCTTCCTCGCGCTGGCGGCGCTGACATCGGGCAAGCGCACCGCGGCGCAAACGATCTTCGACCCCGGCTTCTACCAGATAGCCGGAGCCGCGCATCGATTCCGCGACGACAAACCGGGCGGACACGGCTACGTCGACATGACCAAGTCGATCGTCGTCTCCTGCGACACCTATTACTACATGCTCGCCGGCGAAACCGACATCGATGACACGCACGCGTTCCTGTCGCAGTTCAGCTTCGGGCGCAAGACGGGCATCGATGTCGAGGGCGAGCTCCTCGGCGTGCTGCCGTCGCGCGCATGGAAGCGCGAACGATTCAAGGACAAGTGGTATCTCGGCGACTCGATCTCGGCGGGCATCGGGCAGGGCTATAACGCGTTCACGCCGGTGCAGCAGGCGCAAGCCATCTCGATCATCGCCAACGACGGCGTCGCGCTCGCTCCGCACCTGGTCAAGAGCATCGAAAACGTCAAGGACGGCAGCGTGCGGCAGATCGCACTGCAATCCACACAAGCGCTCCACGTCAAGCCCGAGCACCTGGCGGTAATCAAGAACGCACTCGTCGGCGTTCCGCGCGAAGGGACCAGCGCGCAGGCATTCGTCGGCACCAAATATGTTTCGGCGGGCAAGACCGGCACCTCGCAGGTCTATTCACTCAAGGGAGAAAAGTACTCAAAACAGGTCGACGAGCGCCTCCGCGATCATGCCTGGTACGTCGCCTACGCCCCCGCCGATAAGCCCCGGATCGCGATCGCGGTGCTGGTCGAGAACGGCGGATTCGGTGCGCAGGCCGCGGCGCCGATCGCGCGTGCCATATTCGATTACTACCTTCTCGGGCAGAAGCCGCGCGCGCCTGCGGTGCCGGGCACCGGACCGCGCGAGCCGGAAGACGAAAGCGACTAGCGCTCATGGGAAAATTCTTCGCGCTGCTGGCCAGGATCTGGGAAGTGTTCGTGCGCCGCGTGGACAGCTACCTCATGGCGGCAGCGCTGGCGATCGTCGGCATCGGGCTGATCACGCTGTTTTCGGCGTCGGACCAGAACATTTCGCGCGTTACGAGCCAGGTTATGTCGCTGGGATTTGCGTTGTTGCTGATGTGGATAGTGGCGAACATTCAGCCGCGACAATTGGCGCGGGCCGCTCTGCCGCTGTATATCTTGGGTGTGCTGCTGCTGATCGCGGTGGCGCTTGGCGGAACCGTGGTCAATGGATCGCGCCGCTGGCTCAATTTCGGCTTTGCCCGCTTTCAGCCTTCCGAGCTGATGAAGATCGCACTCCCGCTGATGCTTGCCTGGTATTTTCAGAAGCACGAGACGCGCGTTCGCTTCCGCGATTTCATTCTCGCGGTGGCGATCATCGCCGCGCCGGTCTGGCTGATCAAACGCGAGCCCGACCTGGGTACCGCGCTGATGATCGGCGCTTCCGGTTTTTACGTGCTCTACCTTGCGGGTCTGTCGTGGAAGATCATGCTCGGGCTCCTGGTCGCGGCGGCCGCGGCAGCGCCGCTGGTCTGGCCGCACCTGCACGATTATCAGCAGGAACGAATACTGACCTTCCTCGACCCGGCGCGCGATCCTCTGGGGACGGGATATCACAGCACGCAGGCGTCGATCGCGCTCGGCTCCGGCGGCGTTATCGGCAAAGGCTGGCTCAACGGCACACAGACGCACCTCGATTTCCTGCCGGAGCGGCACACCGACTTCATCTTTGCCGTG
>DATNNK010000027.1:0-6451 GCA_035601875.1 Casimicrobiaceae bacterium
GCACCGCCGCGAGGGCGCACGCGAGGGCAGTAGCACTTTTGTTTATAAGATGCTGCTCGAAGTAGGCGAGCGCGGCCGCCTCGGGGTCCACGGCGACGGTCTGTACGAGGCCGATTGCTTTCGCCTCCTCGCCGCTGATCGAGCGGGCAGAGAACAGCAGGTCTTCCGCGTCCGGTTGACTCACGCGATACGGCAGGAGGCACGACGCCGCCGGGGCGAACACGCCGAGCTTCATCTCCGGCTGACCCAGTTGTGCGTCGGGCGTCGCGAAGATCGGACCCCCGGCGAGCGCGACCTCGAGCCCGCCACCGAGGCACTGGCCGCGCACGGCGACGAGGATCGGTGCGGGGAACTCCAGCATGGCGAGAATCAGTGCGTGCAGCGACGCGAGCATCGTCGCGCAGCGGTCGGGGAGGTGCTCTTCGACACTCGCGCCGAAGCTGAAGTGCGGACCTTCGGCGTCGAGCAGCACGGCGCGCAGCCCCGCATGGTGGCGATAGCTGACCAACGCACCATTGAGCGCCGCGATCATCGCGGCGTCGACCAGGTTCGCCTTGGGCCGCGCCAGACGCAGCCGCAGCAGCGCGCCGTCGCGCTCGAGCCAGACCTTGACTAACCCGGTTACAGCCATCGCCTCGGCGCGCAGGGCGCTCACGAGCGGCGCCCCGGCATCAGGCTGTCGGTGAACGCCTCGTCCCAGCCCTGACCGCGCGCGAGTGCTTGGCGCATCGCGATGAAATCGACTTCGCGCGACTGCTTCGTGCCCTCGTTGAAGGCGCGGAAGCCCGCCCGCGCCTCGGTCATCATGTTCAGTGCGAGCCACGCGCGCGAGTTTTCCTTGTTGCGGTTCCACGCGTCGAGCTTGGGTTTGCGCAACTCCTCGAGCGTCTTGGTCGTGCAATCGGGGAAGGTGAGCAAGAGCTTGGCGCAGAGCTCTTCAACCTTTGCATCGAGCAGCGACAGGTCGACGGTTCCGCGCGCAAGCAGCGCCTTGGCTTCCTTTGCAGCGTCGCCGCTTCTCGGCTCACCAAAGACGAACCGGCCGTAGTCGTCGACGACACGCTGGGTCTCCACCAGTGGGTTAGCGACGAATTTGCCGTCGACCTTAAGCGCCGGAACGATGTCGGCAAGCATGCCCCAGTAATAGGCTTTGTGCGCCGAGAAAGGTTCGCACAACACGCCGGCGACCATCGCACGTTCGTTCCCGATGATCGGCGGTAGAAAGTCCGTTGCCCCGCCGATCGGCGCCGAGCCGTGCTTCGGGCCGGCTTGACCGAAGCGCGCGAGGTCCTGCGCGACCGAAAAGTCGCAGGCCATGCCGATTTCCTGGCCGCCGCCGATGCGCATGCCGTTGACGCGGCAGATCACCGGTTTGTCGCAGGCGAGGATCGTCGAGACCATATCGTTGAACAGCCTCATGTACTGGCGGTATTCCTGCGGGTGTCCGGCGTAGTACTCGGCATATTCTTTGGTGTTGCCGCCGGTGCAGAAAGCCTTGTCACCGGCGCCGGTGAATACGACGCTGTTCACGTCACGGGCATTCGACGCCGCGCGGAAGGCAAGGATCACGCCTTTAACCATGTCGGTCGTGTACGAATTGAACTGGGTGGGGTTGTCCACCGTGATCCATGCGTTGTAAAGGCCGGGCACGGTGGTGCCGTCAGGTGTTTTCGCCGGCCGCGGTTCGTATCGGATACCTGGCTTCGCAATATTGTCGACCAGGTCGTGGTTCTTGAATTCGCGCAAGGGAACCTGGGTGTCGGGGGCATTCATCTGGGAAGACTCCTCAGTTAAGTCGGTACGAGGACCGCGCGCTTCTTGATCTCGCGCTGATGTACGGCCGCGAATACGCGGTTGATGTCGTCGAGCGGGTGCGCTTCGACGAACGGTTTGATCTGGACCTTGCCGTCGAGCACGAGGTCGAGCGCCTGAGGGTAGGACTCGGGAGGGCAGCCCCAGTTGCCGATTGCGCGCGCATCGAACGCCATCAGATTGGATAGGCGAACCTCGACCTTGTCCATCGTGAAGCCGACGACCGACAGCGTTGCGCCGTGAACGAGCAGGCTGTACGCCGTCAATTGGCCGGCCGCCGTGCCGGAACATTCGAAAATACACCACTCGCTCGCCCGCAAGCCATTCTTTTTCGCGAAGTCGGCGACAGCAGCCTTGATCGACTTGGCATCTCGCGCGCGGCTGTTGATCGTTAGCGTTGCGCCGTGGCGTGACAGGGCGGCGAGCTTGTCGTCGTCGACATCGATGGCAACGACCTTGGCGCCGAACGCATTGGCGATCTGAACACAGTAGCCACCTACGCCGCCCGCACCAACGACGATGGCGACGCTTCCGGCCGTGACTCCTGCGCGCCGCACGGCCTGGTAGGGCGTGGTCAGCGCATCGGCGACAATCGACACATCGGCGAGCGCGAGGCCTGCGCTGGAAAGACGCGCTTCGTCCACCTCGCACAAGCCGCGGCTGGGGACTACGATGTGCGAGGCAAAGCCACCTTGGATGTCGTTACCCGGCATTTTCTGCTGCCGGCAGATCGTGCCGAGCCCGCGCTGGCAAAGGTCGCACTCGCCACACGGCAGGACGGCGGGCACGATTGCGGCCTTGCCCTTCCAGCCCTCGGCACCCGCACCTGCGTCGACCACACGGCCGCTGATTTCGTGTCCTAGCGCCAGCGGCAGGGGGTGGTTGGTCCGAACGCCGTCGTAGAGATAACCGAGGTCGGTGTGACAGACGCCGCAACCAGCGATGTCGACGACGACTTCTCCGGGGCCCGGCTCCGCGCGAAACGCCGCGCGTTCGAGCGGCGCATTTACCGCCGTCATCAGCCAGCGATACGCTTCCAGGCTCATCGATGCACTTCCTCCATGTCGGGTTCTATGTTCCGCTTCCCGCCCCTGCACCGCGCTTCCAAAAGACTTGACCGGGTAGGTACGGAAGACTATTGTCGTATTACAGTACCATAATACCTATTTATGTGGACTATGATGCAGCAAGAGGATTGCAAACGCCTTGACCTACATCAAACCAGACCTACAGCAGAGCGGGTTTACTTGGTCGAACCCGACGCGGGTTGGAGGAACAACGTGCAAGCAACGATTAGTACAGCAGCAACGCGCATGGACGCGACCGCGAAAGAGCGGGGCCTGAAATCAAGCATTTCCATCGCTCTCGCGGGCAGCGGCGGCAGCGGCGTGATGACGGCGGGAACGCTGTTGTTGAATGCGGCCGCCAGAGCGGGTTTGTACGGTCTCATGGTCCGCACCAGCGGTCCGCAGATCCGCGGCGGCGAAGCCGCTGCACTGGTGCGGCTCGCTCGGCAACCGACTCATTCGCTGGACGACGGGTTCGACCTGCTTCTGGCGATAGACTGGCAGAACGTCTACCGGTTTGCCGACGAGATTCCGCTCGACGCGTCGAGCGTGATGATCGGCGACCCGGACGAAGGCGAAACGCCGGAGGTATTCAAGAACACCGGTGCGCGCTACGTACCGCTGTCGCTGAAGAAGATGGCGAAGGCGATTCCGGGCAGCTGGACCAACATGGTCGCGCTCGGTTTGGCCGGCGCACTGGCCGGAATTCCAGCGGAAGCGCTTGAATCCGCCGTGCGCGAATCCTGGAAAAGGGCCGACGCCGCACTGCAGGCAAACCTCGCCGCATTGAGGGAAGGGCTTGTTGCCGCCTCCGGCATCGAAGGCGTGCCGAAGTTGAAGGGTACCAATGCGCCAGCGGCCAGACGGTGGCTGATCAGCGGCAACGAGGCGGCGGGTTACGGTGCGATTCGTGGCGGCATCCGTTTCGTCGCCGCGTATCCAATCACGCCCGCGACCGAGCTACTCGAATGGATGGCACCGGCATTGACCAAAGTTGGAGGCACGCTGCTCCAAGCCGAGGATGAGCTCGCATCGGTCAACATGATCATCGGCGCATCCTACGGCGGCGTGCCTTCGCTTACCGCCACTGCTGGCCCGGGACTCGCCTTGATGACCGAGGGCATCGGCCTCGCGGTGAGCGCCGAAGTCCCGATTGTCGTCGTCGATGTGATGCGCGGCGGCCCATCGACCGGGATTCCTGCGAAGAGCGAGCAGAGTGATCTCTCTTTTGCCGTAAGCGGCCTGTCCGGCGACGCGCCCCGGCTCGTGCTCGCGCCGACGTCGATTGCCGACTGCCTCGACACCACGCAATGGGCGGTGCAGCTCGCCGAAGCGATGCAGGCGCCGGCCATCGTGCTGTCCGACCAGTTCATGGGACAGTCGCGTGCGATCATCGACCGTCCCGCGGATCTGAGCTTTGTGGGCAGGCGCCTGACTGCGGCGGCGAACACGCCGGACTACAAGCGATACCGGAACACCGAATCGGGAGTATCCCCGATGGCCATTCCGGGGACGCCGGGCGTCGTGTACACCGCCGACGGCCTCGAGCACACCGAGGCCGGCATTCCGAGCAGCCAATCGCGGGATCACCGCATCCAACTCGACAAGCGCGAACGCAAGCTCTTGCAATACGATTACGGGCGCTGGTGGGCCGACGTCGAAGGCGACGGGAAGGCCGCCGTGATTACATTCGGTTCGGCGACCGCCGCCGTGCGCGAAGCCGTGTTGCGGGCCGCCGGGCAAGGCGTGACGGTGCGGCTGATCGCGATGCGACTGTTGGCGCCCGCGCAGCCCGAGCGGCTTACCGAAGCGCTCGACGGCGTCACCCGCGTGCTCGTTGTCGAGCAGAACCACAGCGCGCAGTTTTATCGGTACTTGCGTTCGGTATATGACCTGCCGGGCAAGCCGGCGAGCTTCCATCGCCCCGGTCCGCTGCCGCTTCGTCCGGGCGAGCTCCTGGACACGATTCTGGCGTGGAAAAATTCATGAATGACATCGCTACCCTCGCGCCTTTGACCGCGCAAAGCTACAAGTCTTCGTACAAGCCGATCTGGTGTCCTGGGTGCGGCGACTATTCGGTCTTGAGTTCCGTCACCAAGGCGCTGGCGATGATCGCGGTACCGCCGGAGGAAGTCGTGGTCGTGTCCGGCATCGGCTGCTCGTCGCGGATCCCCGCCTACACGACGTGCTACGGATTCCACGGGGTGCATGGCCGCGCGCTCGCAGCGGCGACCGGACTCAAGGTCGCGCGACCGGAGCTGACGGTGCTGGTCACCGGCGGCGACGGGGACGGATACTCTATCGGCGGCAACCACTTTATGCATGCATGCCGGCGCAATGTCGACCTTACGTACATCGTGATGGACAACCATGTGTATGGCATGACCAAGGGCCAGGCCTCACCCACGACGGAGCCCGATTGGGATTCGAAGCTCTCGCCTGGCGGCACGGGCGTACGGTCGTTCCATCCACTGGTCATCGCGCTCGCGTCCGGCGCCAACTTTGTCGCTCGCGCTTTCTCGGGCGATCCGAACGGCACCGCGGAGATGATTGCGCAAGGGATTCGCCATCCGGGATTCTCGTTCATCGAAGTCTTGAGCCCCTGCGTCACCTTCCGCCCGGAGCAACGCGAGTGGAAGCAACGCGTGCACCCGGCGCCGGTGGCGGCGACCGACGATCCGGCCCGTGCCGCACGACGGATCATGACGGATGACGGCTTCAACATCGGCGTGCTATACGCTGGCGATCGGACACCGTATCCGACCCTCGCTGTCAAGACGAAGCAGACGCCTTCCGACCTGGAAGAGGAGTTCGAACTGTGAGCCGCGCGTCGAGCAAATCCACCAAAGGCGCTGGCACGCGCAAGCGCATTGCGAAGACAAGGCCGCGCGGCGCCACCAAGGCCGCCGCTGTTGCAATCAGGGCGACCGGAAAGGGGAAGAAGCGCGCAGCCCGCAAGCCCGTTACAATCGCTGGAAAGATTGCGGCTAAGAGCGTGGGCCATCCAAAGGCCAATGCGCCGCACACGCTGACCGAGTTCATGGCACAGGCGCTGGCGATGGAAAGGGAAGCTGCCCAGCGTTACTCCGACTTCGCCGACGCTATGGAGATCCACAACAACGGCGAGGTCGCGGCGCTGTTTCGCAAGATGGCCGGCATCGAGCGCCAGCACGCGACGCGGATCATGGTCGAAATGGGCTGGAAGGATATACCGGCGTCGCCGTCCGGCAAGCCAAGCTGGGAGGGTTTCGAAGCGCCGGAGACGACGCCGGGCGACGAGGTGCATTACCTCATGCAGCCTTATCATGCGCTGCAGCTCGCGCTGCTCAACGAGCAGCGAGCCGAGCGCTTCTTCACCCGGCTCGCACGGGAGGCCACCGTCGAATCGGTGAGCGCGGCGGCGCGCGAACTGCAGGCGGAAGAGCGGGAGCATGTGAAACTTGTCCGCGCTTGGATGAAAAAGCTGCCAAAGCCTGGTCGATACTGGGCGAACGACCCCGACCCCGCGACCTACACGGATTGAGCAGGCTTGCGATGATTTTCGTCGCTGAGCTGCTCAATAGCCCGGCCAA
>DATNNK010000028.1:0-5096 GCA_035601875.1 Casimicrobiaceae bacterium
TGTTGTTGCAGTATGCATCGCGACGCTTGCAATGTGGGGCTGCGGGAAAGAACAGCCCTCTCCCGGCGCGTCCGAAAAGGTGGTCCCGAGCACGAAGAAGGCCGTGGAGGAGAAGGTGGCCCCCTACACGTACCCGGCGCCGGTGAAGGGACATTACAAGGAAATCAACATCGGCGAGTTCGACCTGGTCGACGGTATCGCTTATCCGGCGACCGGCGGCGCGGGCACGGTGGTTTATGTCGCGGATAAACCGATCGCCTCGCCGATGATCGCCGGGTCGGCCTGCCCGATGACGCAGGCGCGCGTGCTTGCCGAGCTGCGCAATGCCAAGTATCTCGAGGTGACGCTCACCCATGGCACATCGAAATATTTCGCCGCAGGCACCTATTTCGGCGGCAGCAGCGGCGAGCAAGAGGTTGGCGGGCGCTACTGGTCGAGCAGAATGAAAGAAGATCCCGAGCGAGCGATTGGCAGCGTCCTGCACAAGCGCCAAGGCAGTTTTGATTTTGATCTGCCCTTATCGAGCCCCAAGGTCAAAGAGGTGAGCGAAGGTGAGCGGACGCAAGGCAATCGCTACGACGTAACCGCGCCCAAGCCCACCGAGCAGGCGGTGACCGCGGCGTACAGGGCAATGCACGATGCGGCGCTGAAAAAGAACCTCAAAGACCTTCTCGCAGCGCAGGGTTTCGACGCCAAGCAGATTGCGGCGATCCGCGGGCGGGAAGGGATCGACGCTGACTTCATGGTGTACGCGGATCGTTTCCTTGTGCCGAGCGCTGCCGACGAAGTCTCGGTCAAGCCCGGCACCGGCTACCTCAGGACGGAAGGATCGAATTCGAAGGGGCAGAAATTCGCGAATTTCTACCACTTCGCGCCCTGCGGCGATCACCTCGTGCTGGTGAGCATCGCAGAAAACCCGCAATAGGGGCGCATCACCCCAGTTTCGCGCCGGAACGTTGGAAGGATGCGGGTGATGCTTAAAAACAGCACCGCCGCACGCAACAGCGTTGCGCAAATGGTCAGCGCCATCAGCCACGGAGGCATTCTTCGAAAGTAGACCAGTCTTCGACGATTCGCAAGCGCACGGGCAACGGGCGTCGGTCCGACGAACGGCTCGTTTAGAGGCGCACAATGGGCAATGGCTCATCGACCCACACTTGGAATCGCTCTCGGCAGCGGCTCGGCGCGTGGCTGGGCGCATATCGGAGTGCTGCGGGCACTGACCGAAGCAGGCATCGCACCCGATTTCGTTGCCGGCTGCTCGATGGGAGCGATGGTGGGCGCTGCATTTGCCGCCGGACGTATCGAAGAGCTGGAAGCCTGGGCGCTATCCCTCGACTGGAGACGTGTAGTCGGACTCGTCGACGTCGGGCTGCGGGGTGGCGTATTCAAGGGCGATCGCCTGCTCAATATCTATCAGGGGCAGTTTGTCGAATGCCCGTTTTCCGAGCTGTCCGTGCCGTTCGCAGCGGTTGCCACCGATCTTGCGACTGGACAAGAGGTTTGGCTGCGCGAAGGCAAGGTGTCGGACGCTGTCCGAGCCTCTTGTACCGTGCCCGGCCTGTTCAGGCCCGTGTTGCGCGACGGTCGCTACTTGATCGATGGCAGCGTCGTGAATCCGATACCTGTTTCACTCTGTCGCGCCATGGGAGCGCAGGTCGTGATCGCGGTCGATCTTGGCACTCATAAGGCGAGAAGGTTTCCGCTCGAGCCTCCGCCGGCATCGACCGTGAAATCTCAACGGCGTGGCTTTTTCAATATTCTCGGTCCGTCGCCGCCCCCGGAAGTGCGGCCGCTGCCGTCCATCACGGATACGTTGCTGGGCGCCATCGACATCATGCAGGAGCGCATCGCGCAGACGCGGCTGGTGGGCGAAGCGCCCGAGGTGCTGCTTACGCCGCAGCTCGGACGATTCGGCCCGTTCGAATATCATCGGGCAACACTGGCCATTGAGGCAGGCCGCGAGATTGTGGTCGAGATGCTGCCCGCCATTCAGGATGCGCTCGCGGCCTGACCGCCATTGACCTGCATTGATTCCCACGGCATAGGCGGTCGGAAATACGTTGAGCGAGGTCGTCATTCTCCTAACGGCATTCGAGGCATCGATAGCTGCCGATCGGGTTTCGTCTCGCTCATTTCGAGCGCGGCCACAAGACGCCTTGCTCGCCCGCGGCAACCGAGCCCATGCCCTTGTAGACAAATTTCTGTAGGCGTTTGCCTTCGTAGGTCTCGGTCGTGTAGATGTTGCCCTTGGAGTCGGTGGCGATGCTGTGCACCCCGAAAAACTGGCCCGGCTGGCGACCGCCGTCGCCAAAATTCGTCAATTCCTCCAGCGTTTCGCGAAGCACGATGCGCACCTTTTCATTAGTTCCGTCGGCCAGAAAGATATAGCGCTGCTGCGGATCCTTGGAGAAGGCGATGTCCCATGTCGATCCCGATCCCAGGGTGTTCTTGGCGTAGAACGCTTCCTTCACGAACGTTCCGTCCGGTCGAAATACCTGCAGGCGATCGGCTTGGCGGTCGCAGACGTAGACCAATCCGTCGTTCGAACGCTCCACGCAATGCACGGGGTTGCGGAATTGCTTCGGCGCCGGCGCGTTCGGATCGTATTTTCCAAGATCCGCGTCGTCCGGCTTGTTGCCGTACGCGCCCCAATAGCGCTTCATCTTGCCGGTATCGGCATCGAGCACGGCGACACGCTTGTTGAGATAGCCGTCGGCGACATACGCCTCGTTGGTCTTCGGATCGACCCAGATCTTGGCCACGCGCCCGAAGTTCTCGAGGTCGTTGCTGCCGGCATTCTTGCCGTAATGGCCGACCTGCATCAGCAACTTGCCGTCCTTGGTGAATTTCAGGATCTCCGCGTCCTTGGTGCCGTTACCGCCGATCCACACGTTGCCCTTGTAGTCGACGTGGATGCCGTGATTGGACTCGGGCCACTCGTAGCCCTGTCCAGGGCCACCCCAGGATTTGATGAGATTTCCGGCTGGATCGAACGCGAGCACCGGCGGCGCTCCGCGGCAACATTCGCCTACCTTGAGCTCCAGCGCCTTTTCGTTATCGTTGAGCGTGGCCGAGCTGCGATGAATGATCCAGACATTGTCCTGATCGTCCACCCAGACCCCGATGGTCGCTCCGAGCAGCCAGTGATTCGGCAGCGGCTTCGGCCAAAGCGGGTCAACCTCGAACGTCGGCGCCTGGACAGTGCGCCCCTGCGCATCCACTCGGCCCTGCAATACCGTTTGCCCTACTTCAAGCGCGAGGACAAGCGCGAGAACAGCCGCGCCGACGTAGAAGTAACGCCTGTCTTGGGGGCTTCTCATGATTCTCCTCCGTTTGAGAACGCGACATCGCACGGCGGCGCAAGGCTTGTAGATTTCTCCAACGGCATGGCCCGACCGCCACTTTTCGAGCCATTCTAGCCTCCTCATTTCCGCTTGTCAGTCAGCGGCGGGGCGAATTACCCTGATTGTGAAGCAGCACCTGACGCCCATTGAAATGAAATCATCTGACCTTTATGCGGCCGTCTCCCGAAGGAGTCTTGGCGATGCGGCCGAGTCGAGGCAGCGTCCAGGTGGGACAGCGAGCCTGCGGCCAGTGAATTGTCGCCGTCTCGGATATCTGCGCTCGTGTGCATCCAGCGCGCACCGAATGGTCGCTTCGCTGGCGACGGCCATGCTGCTGTCGCTGCTGCCGCTCGGCGCCGCAGCTCACGACATTCCCAATGACGTCAGGGTTCAGGCATTCGTCAAGCCCGCCGGGCAGCGGCTGCAACTGCTCGTGCGCGTTCCGCTTGCGGCAATGAACGAAGTCGATTTTCCGAGACGCGGCCCGGGTTACCTCGATCTCGCGCATGCCGACCCGGCGCTGCGCCACGCGGCCTCGCTCTGGATCGCCGACAATATCGAGCTCTACGAAGGCGATGTTCGCCTCGATCCGCCGCGAATTGTCGACGTCCGCGTGGCATTACCCTCCGATAAATCCTTTGCTTCGTACGACGAGGCCTTGGCGCACGTTATGGGCCCGCGGCCGCCGGAGACCATGGAGCTGTACTGGAACCAGCAACTGCTCGATGCACTGTTCGAGTACACGATAGCCTCGGATCGCTCCACCTTCTCCATCGAGCCTCGGCTCGCGCGACTTGGATTGCGGGTCGTGACCACTCTTCAGTTTCTCCCGGCCACTGGCGCTTCGCGTGCGTTCGAGTTTCACGGAAATCCGGGTTTCGTCAGGCTCGATCCGCGTTGGCACCAGGCTGCGTGGCGCTTTGTCGAGCTGGGCTTTCTGCATATCCTCGACGGAACCGACCACCTCCTCTTCATCCTCTGCCTGGTGATTCCTTTTCGGAGGCTGCGTCCACTGATTGTGCTCGTCACGTCGTTTACCGTCGCGCACTCCATCACGCTGATCGCCGCCGCCTTCGGACTCGCGCCCACCGCTCTGTGGTTTCCGCCTCTCATCGAAACGCTGATCGCAATGTCGATTATCTACATGGCGCTCGAGAATGTCGTTGGCAGCAATGTGCAGCGCCGGTGGATGATCACGTTCGCGTTCGGTCTGGTGCACGGCTTCGGTTTTTCGTTCGTGCTCGGGCAGACGCTTCAATTCGCAGGCTCGCATTTGCTCACTGCACTTTTGTCGTTCAATATCGGAGTAGAGCTCGGGCAGCTGCTCGTGGTGTTGCTGTTGGTGCCGGCGCTCGATTTGTTATTTCGATTCGTCGTCGCGGAGCGGATCGGAACGATCATCGTCTCGGTGCTCGTCGCTCACACGGCGTGGCACTGGATGACCGAGCGCGCTGAGCGCTTGAGCCAGTTTCCCTGGCCGACGCTCGACGCGGCATTCGTCGCGAGTTCCATGCGCTGGCTGATGTTGATTCTCGTTCTTGGGTGTGCGATCTGGCTCGTTAACGCTGCGCTTCGCCGAAGCGGATGGTTGACCGCGGAAGGGAAAGCGCCGGTCCGAAACGCCGACGATTGAGCATCGCTAAGCATCGGGAGAACGCGTGATCGATCCGAACGGAATTACCAAGCTAGGAAGCTGGCGCGGCAGGCTGCGGTGGCGTTTGCCTCGGACCGCAGCGTGCAAGCCCGCCG
>DATNNK010000029.1:0-2562 GCA_035601875.1 Casimicrobiaceae bacterium
GATGGCCGGCCCGCAGGCTGCGCACGATGATGTCGATTGCGTCGGGAAACTGCATGCCGAACCGCTTCCGGCGCCGGCCGCGCAACATGCGCAGGCCGACAAAAGGCGCGAGGAGACCGGTGAACAGCATCCACGACAGCGCTTCCGCGAGGTTGCCGCGGACGACCGTGACGGTGGCAAAGGTCGCCAACGCCGCCAGCACCACGATCGCCGCGAGGCGCGGCAGGCCGATCGTCAGGCCCGACTGCAGGATCAACCGGTTGAGCGAGGCGATCGGAAGCTTGAAGCCGCCCTCTTGGTTCAATCCGCGCTCCTTGCGCAATTGCACCAGAATGTTGACCCGGTGGGTATTCCGGTGATGGCGGACAGGCATTCCATTTGAAGGCGGACAGTGATTCCGGTCGATCGCGGACAGCATTCCGATGATGGCGGACAGCGGCTCCCGTCGACGGCTTCATGGGGTCATGGGTCCTGCTTGACGTCAAGCCCGGCGTTCTTGGCGGCCGTTTTTCGCATGCTTTCGCCCTTGAGTGTCAGCCGGTGCGCGTTGTGCACGAGGCGGTCGAGGATGGCGTCGGCAATGGTCGGATTTGGGATCATCTCGTGCCAGTGCTCGATCGGCAGTTGGGTCGTCACGATGGTGGAGCCGCGGCCATGCCGGTCGTCGACGATCTCCAAGAGATCGCGCGCCTGATCGAGCGTGACCGGGACGAGGCCCCAGTCGTCGAGGATCAGGAGATCGACCCGCGATAGGGTCTTCAACAGCCGTGCGTGTCGGCCATCGCCGCGAGCGAGCGCCAAGGCATCGAACAGCCTTGGCAGGCGATGATAGAGCACGGAGCGATCGTCGCGGCAGGCCTTGTGGCCGAGCGCGCAGGCGATCCAACTTTTGCCGAGCCCAGTTTTCCCGATGATGGCCAAGTTCTGGTGACGGGTAATCCAGTCGCCGGCGACGAGCTTGGCGAACAGTGCCCTGTCGAGACCGCGCGACGCCTTCATGTCGGCATCCTCGACCACGGCCGACTGCCGCAGGTTCGCAAACTTCAATCGGCTGACGAGTTTCTTGTTCTCGCGCTCGATGGCCTCGCGATCGACCATGAGCGCGAGCCGCTCCTCGAAGCCAAGCACGGCAATGTCGAGCTGCTTGCGTTGCTCCTCCAGTGCCTTGGCCATGCCGGTAAGCCCAAGGGCCACCAGGCGATCATATGTGGGATGCGTGAGCATCATCTTTCCTTTCGTTTTCGTTTTCACCCGCAGGGTTCTTTCACCTGCATCCATTGCGTCAGTGGTAGTAGCCACGACCACGGATGTTGGCGTGCCGGATCGGCGGGCCGTCCGGCGCTTTCGAGTTGGCGTAAGCTTTGTCGAGACCGTTCTGCAGGATTGACTTGATCGAGCCGTAGGTGGTTGCGCCGATGTCGTTGCCGCGCCGGCTTGCTGCCTCGACGCGTTCGGACCCGTAAGTCCTCACCAGGCTGATGATGCCCAGGCACGATCGGAAGCCCTGCTCGGGATGGGGCTTGGCTTTCATAATCGCCTCGACCAGCGCGATGGCCGCTGGGCCGATCAAGGCTGCCTCGCTCATCATCTTGGCGGGCGTCCATTCCGCGTAGCGGCGATGCGCGCTCGGCATATGCTCTGTGATGGTCGTGTGACGGTTGCGAACCGCCGAGAATGCGTGGCTCGCGATACGCTGGCTCTTGTGGAAGATCTCAACCGTCGCGCTGGTGATGCGCGCGTCGACCATCTCGCGGATCAGCTTCGATGGCACCGAGTAGTAATGGTCAGCGACCTCGATGTGATAATCGGGCGCGACGCGCGCCCGCTTCCATTCCGCATAGCTATAGGGCGTCGTCGGCAGCGCATTGAGCGCCGGACGCTCGATCGTCTCCAAGAGCTCGTTGCGGCTCTTGCCGACGCCGCGCATGACCTTGTCGTTGATGGCCATTACGCAGTCACGGATCGCGGCGTTCAACTCGGCCAGCGAGAAGAAGCGGCGATGGCGCAACTTCGCCAGCACGAAGCGCTGGACGATTTGGACCGCGACCTCGACCTTCGCCTTATCGCGCGGCTTCATCACGCGGGCGGGGAGCACAACGCAGCCCATAGTGGTCGGCGAGGTCCCGGTACGTCCGGTTGATGCCGGGCTCGTAGCGCGATGGCTTCGTGATGCCAGCCTTCAGATTATCGGGCACGAGCGCCTTCGACACACCGCCGATCGCCGCAAATGCGTTCACATGCGCGTCGATCCAATCGGGCAATGTCTCGGTCCAGCGCGCCTCGGCGTAGGTGTAATTGGACGCGCCAAGCGCCGCGACGAAGATGTGCGCGCAATGCTCCTCGCCAGTTGTCGGATCAAAAACCGGCATGGTGTCGCCGGCCCAGTCGACGAACAACTTCTCGCCAGCAAGATGCGTCTGGCGCATCGTCGGCGAGATGCAGTTCCTCCAGTCGCTGTAGCGCTCGCAGAACCAGCTATAGGCGTAGCCTTGCGCGTGCTCAGCGCGGTACTCCTGCCAGAGCAGCGCCAGCGTTACCCCGCGCCGCTTCAACTCCGCATGG
>DATNNK010000030.1:0-2276 GCA_035601875.1 Casimicrobiaceae bacterium
GTTCTCGGAGGCGCGAGCAAGGAAAAGATCGCGCTCCGGCGCGCCATCATCATGTCCTACGACATGGCCGAGGAAATTCGCGTGATCCGCAAAAACCAGGCGATGGCGCTGCAGAGTCCGGTGCCGCCGGGCGTGGTGGGGTACGACCCGAAGTACCGCAAGATAAACGGCTACGATCCGGCGCTCGCCAACAAGCTGCTCGACTACTTCGGTTACAAGCGCGGTGGCGATGGCTTTCGCAACAATCCCGATGGCAGCCGTCTGACCGTCGTGTACACGTCCGAGCCGCAGGCGATCAACCGCGAATACGACGAGTTGTGGAAAAAATCGCTCGACGTGATTGGGCTCAGATTCGAGAGCCGCAAAGGCCCTTTTTCGGACCACATCAAAGCGGCCGAAGCCTGCCAGCTCGCGATGTGGGGCTCAGCGTGGCACTCGGACTATCCGGACGGCGAAAACTTCATGCAGCTCTATTACGGACCGAACACGCATCAGAGCAACCACGCGTGCTATCGCTCGCCGGCGTTCGACAAGCTCTACGACCAGATCAAGAGTACTCCGGCTTCTCCGGAGCGTGACCGGATGTTCGACTTGATGACGCGCCAGCTGGAAGTCGACGGGGTGCAGCGCCTCGGCGTCACGCGGTATCGCAACGTCCTCGTGTCACCCAGGATCAAGGGCTATCGCTACCATCCGATCATGACCGCGGTGTACCAGTATCTGGACATCGACCTCAATGCGCGCCCGAACTGATCGAGCCGGACCATGATCGGGCTCGCGGCGGCCGCGATCGGCGCCGCGCTGGCGATCGCGGCTCCCGCGCGGGGCGCCGATCTCGACAAGGTGCTTCACTGGGGATTTCGCGCCGCGGAAACCGGCTTCGATCCCGGCCGGGTCACCGACTACTACTCCAACACGGTCATCGAGGCGGTGTTCGAGCGCTTGTTGACCTACGACTATCTGGCTCGGCCATCAAAATTGGTGCCCGAGGCCGCCGAAGCGATGCCGCAGATCAGCGACAACGGCAAGACGTATCTGTTTCGCATCCGCAAGGGCGCCTACTTCGCGCCGGATCCCGCATTCAAGGGCGCAAAGCGTGAATTGACCGCCGAGGACGTTGCCTACAGCATCAAGCGGCATATGGATCCGAAGAACCGTTCGTACTGGCAGTGGCTGGTGGACGGCAAGATCGTGGGGCTGGACGAGCTCGCGCAGAAGGCCAAGGTGGCAGGCACGGGGCTCGATTACGACGCGCGGATCCCGGGCCTCGAAGTCGTCGACCGGTACACCCTCCGGATCCGGCTGACGCGCACCGACTATAACTTCACCTACATTCTTGCGATGCCGACGATGTCGATCGTGGCGCGCGAAGTGATCGACGCCTACGGCGAGGACAGCAACGCGCATCCGGTCGGCACCGGGCCGTACATGCTGACCCGATGGGCGCGCGCATCGAAGATATCGCTCGAGGCCAATCCCAGCTATCACGGCTTCGTCTGGTCGTTCCAGCCGGGCAACGATCCGGGTGACAAGGAAATCGTTGCCAGGATGAAGGGCAAAAAGATGCCGGTCATTGGAAGGATCGAGATCAGCGTCATCGAGGAAGAGCAATCGCGCTGGCTGGCTTTTCAGCGCGGCGAGCTGGACATCCTTCTTCTCCCGGGCACCTTCGCTCCGGTGGCGATGCCCGGCAACAAGCTCTCGCCCGAGCTTGCCCGGCGCGGTGTGACCATCAACCAGCTGATCGATCCGGAAATCACGTACACCTTTTTCAATATGCGCGACCCGGTGCTCGGCGGCTTCGCCAGGGAAAAAATAGCGCTGCGGCGGGCCGTCGCGATGGCGTACGACACGGCGGAGGAAATTCGAGTCGTGCGCCAGGATCAGGCGGTCGCGGTGCAGTCGCCGATCCCGCAGGGCATTGCCGGATTCGAGCCGAGCTACAAGAGCAGCATTGCGTTCGATCCCGCGGCGGCGAACGTCTTGCTGGACAAGTTCGGCTACCGCCGCGGCGCGGACGGCTTCAGAACCCTGCCCGACGGTGCGCCGCTGGTGATCAAGCGCTGGTCGCGCTCCGGTGACAGCGAGGGGCGCGAGCTCGACGATCTCTGGTCGAAATCGCTGAAGCGGATCGGATTGCGCATGGAGACGGTCACGACCAAGTTCGCGGACCTGCTGAAGATGTCGCGCCAATGCCAGCCGATGATGGCGAGCGCGGCGTGGATCGCCGACTATCCGGATGCCGACAACTTCATGCAGCTCCTGTCCAGCGCCAA
>DATNNK010000031.1:0-9955 GCA_035601875.1 Casimicrobiaceae bacterium
CAGCTACGAGGACGCGCTGCGCAATGCCGATTCTCTCAACGACCTGCGCCTGGAGATCAAGCTGCACGGCAAGGACGCGAAGAGCCGCAACGTCATGGCCGGCATAGGCAACATGGACCTGGTCCCGGACTCCACCAATCCCATGGCCGCCAACCGCTTCTAAAGGCTCTGGCGCACGGGGCTAGCCTTCGATCGCCGGGGCTCTGGTGGGTCCTGGCGTTGGGTCTGGTATCCTGATATGCCGCGTCAAACCCAGCATGCGCCAGGCGATCCCATGACCGGCTCCGACTCAAACGCTCCTGTTCCAACCGAAATCAAGCTCCATCAGGCCTCGCGCGTGATGGAACTTTCCTTTGCCGACGGCGCGCGTTTCCGGCTTCCGTACGAATTCCTCAGAGTCTATTCGCCATCCGCCGAAGTGCGCGGCCACGGACCCGGCCAGGAAACGCTGCAGGTCGGCAAACGCGAAGTCACCATTGCGGAGGTCGAAGCGGTCGGGCACTACGCGATTCGTCCCAAGTTCTCGGACGGACACGAGACCGGCATCTACTCCTGGGACTATCTCTACGAGCTCGGGTCGCGACACGATGCGATGTGGGACCAATATCTCAAGCGGCTCAATGCTGCAGGCGCGAGCCGCGATGCCGATCCGAATGCCGCCGCCGCGGCGGCGCCCGCCCACGCCTGCGGACATCAGCACTAGTGACCGAAAAGACCGACTTCGGTTTCGAGCGTGTCTCGCCGGAAGAAAAGACGCGGCGAGTCAAAGGCGTGTTCGAGTCGGTCGCGACCCGATACGACTTGATGAACGATCTCATGTCCGGGGGCCTGCATCGCGCCTGGAAGAGGTTCGCCGTCGAGGCAAGCGGTGTTCGAACCGGCGCGCGTGTGCTGGATGTCGCGGGCGGGACCGCCGACCTCGCGCGGCTGTTCGCGGATCGCGCGGGGGAGAGCGGCCGGGTCGTTCTCACCGACATCAATGGCGCAATGCTGGCGGTCGGCCGCGACCGGATGCTCAACGAGGGCAAGTTGCTGCCCGCCGTCCAATGCGACGCCGAGGCGCTGCCTTTTCCGGCGCGCTCCTTCGACTGTGTCAGCATCGCCTTCGGGCTTCGCAACGTTACCCGCAAGGACGCCGCGCTATCCGAGATGCGGCGCGTGCTGAAGCCAGGCGGCGTCGCGCTGATCCTCGAATTCAGCCAGATATGGGGACCGTTGCGGCCGGCATACGACTGGTACAGTTTCAACGTTTTGCCGCGCCTTGGGCGCCTGGTCGCGGGCGACGAAGCAAGCTACCGGTATCTCGCCGAATCGATTCGCATGCACCCGGACCAGGCCGCGCTCAAAGCCATGATGGAGACGGCCGGCCTGGAGCGCGTCGAATGGTTCAACCTGGCAGCAGGCGCCGTCGCGCTGCATCGCGGCTACGCGCTGTGAACGCCGCCTGCGATTGATCTCATGCAGGCAATCGACCCTGCAATCGGTCTTGCCAACCGCGTTCTCGAGCGCGAAGATTGGGCGCGCGAGCGATTGTCGGCGCATGCCGGGCGTAGCGTACGAATGATCTGTGGACCGATGGCTTCCACGCTGGCAATCGCGCCGAGCGGCATGCTGTCGCCGTCGCAATCCGCCGCCGATCTGACGCTATCGATACCGCCGCTGCGCCTTCCGACGCTGCTCGCACATCCCGAACGCTGGACGGAACTGGTCTCCGTGGATGGTGACGCCGCCCTTGCGGCGACACTCGCCGACCTCGCACGAACCTTGCCATGGTTTGTCGAGCAGGCGTTCGCGAGCGCGCTTGGCCCACTGATCGGCACTCGCGTCGCCGATGCGGGACGGGAGCTGCTGACGCTGCCCGAACGCGCAGCGCGGAGCTTCGGCGAGAGCCTCTCAAGCTATGCGCGCGACGAGGCCGGACTTGGTGTGAGCGCGAGCACCTTCGCTGATTTCGTCGGGGAGGCGGCGGCGGTCGCGGCTCGTGTCGACGCGCTTGCGCTACGCCTCGATCAGGCCGCACCGGCCGGTGATGCCAAGGCCACGAAAGCGAGCTAGGAAATCTTGTGGCCGCCGCCTGTCACGGCCAGGAAAACTTCGCGCAAGAACATTGCCAGGCAGCCGATCACCGCGAACATCGCCAGAATGAACAGGACTGCGATTTCGCGCGAGATGTCGACGGCTACCAGCGCCCCGACAAAAGCTCCGGCCACGACCAGGCACACCAGAAGCGCTCCGAGGCCGGCGGATAGCATCGCGAAGTAGATCAGCCTGATCCGGCGCGTCAGCAGTCGCAGCCCGCGCTGGCGCGCGCGCTGTTCATCCGTCTGTTTGTTGTCCGCTGTCCCCCGCAGATCCTCCTCGAGGACGCGGCGGCGATCGACATTGCGCCCCAGGCGAACGTTGAGCACGGCGATCAGGGTCCCGATCGCGGTCAGCAGAAACACCGGCGCGACGGCAAGCTGGATAGCCCGCGTGATGTCGGTGATATGTGATTCCATGACGGTCGGGGGGCGATACATCGCCCATGTGCAATCTACGCCGGACTCATGCTCCCTTCAATGGCTCCTGGCATGATTACTCGACCGCAGGACGCAGGTTGTGGGCCATCCCTTACAATCGCGGCATGCGATTGTTCCGGCTGGTCAAGATTCTGCTCGTCGCGCTCAAGTACGGGCTCGACGAGTTCCTGCTCGGTCACGAGCGGTTTCACTGGCTGAGGCCGACCGCGCGCGCGGTCACCTTCTGGCGCGACCTGTCCGCGCCACGCGCGCAGCGCTTGCGACTCGCATTGCAGGAGCTGGGACCGATCTTTGTCAAGTTCGGACAGATGCTCTCGACGCGTCGCGATCTCTTGCCCACCGACATCGCCGACGAGCTTGCCGGCCTGCAGGACCGCGTTCCGCCTTTTCCCAGCGAGCAAGTGATCGCGACCCTGCAGCGCGTCTACGGCAAGCCGGTGGAAAGCGTGTTTCGCACGTTCGATCGGACGCCGGTGGCGAGCGCCTCGGTCGCTCAGGTGCACCTGGCGACGCTTCCCGACGGGACACCGGCAGCGGTCAAGGTGCTACGCCCGAACATCGCCAACACGATCGAAAAAGACCTGGCGCTGATGCAGGCCGGCGCGCTGATGGTCGAGAAGCTGTGGTCCGACGGCAGACGGCTGAAGCCGCGCGAGGTCGTGGCCGAGTTCGACCGCACCATCCACGACGAGCTCGATCTCGCGCGGGAAGCGGCGAATTGCTCGCAGCTCCGCCGCAATTTCCTCCACTCACCGCTGCTTCTCGTTCCCGAGGTCTTCTGGGACTGGTGCAGCAGCGAAGTGATGGTCATGGAGCAGATGGAGGGCACGCCGATTGCCCAGGTCGACAGGCTCGTCGCGCAGGGCATCGACGTTCAACAGCTCGCGCGCGCCGGTGTCGAGATTTTCTTCACCCAGGTGTTTCGCGACGGCTTCTTCCACGCCGACATGCATCCGGGAAACATCTTCGTCGCGACCGACGCGGCGGACAAGGGCAAATACATTGCGCTCGACTTCGGCATCATGGGAACGCTGTCGGACACGGACAAGAGTTACCTCGCGCAGAACTTTCTCGCGTTTTTTCGCCGCGACTATCACCGCGTCGCGACCGCGCACATCGAATCCGGCTGGGTGCCGGCCGATACCCGCGTCGACGCGCTCGAAAGCGAAATCCGCGCGGTTTGCGAGCCGATATTCGATCGGCCGCTGAAGGAAATCTCACTGGGCAAGGTTCTGGTGCAGCTTTTCAAGGCGTCGCGCCGGTTCAACGTCGAGATTCAGCCGCAGCTCGTGCTGCTGCAGAAGACCTTGCTCAATGTCGAGGGCCTGGGGCGGCAACTCGATCCGAACCTCGATCTCTGGGTGACGGCGAAGCCCTTTTTGGAGCGCTGGATGCGCGATCAGATCGGCTGGCGCGCGTTCGAGCGCCGTCTCCGCGACGAAGCTCCGTTTCTCATGACCGCGCTGCCGCTGCTGCCGCGGCTGCTGCACAACCGCCTGTCGGCACCGCCGGCCGCGGCCGACGTCGCGCTGAAAGAGTTCGCCGCGGTACAGCGTGCGCGGAACCGCTGGCTGGCGGTGGTGGCGGTGCTGCTGGCGGCAGTGATTGCGTTCTTGCTGATGCGACCGCTCTAGTCAATCGACGCGTCGAACGTGCGAGACCCGTTCGAGCCTGCGTTATTTTCCTCGCCGGCCCGCCACCACCTCATTCCACACCAGGACGACACCGGCCTGCCGTTTCACCACCCGTCCCAGCGCGTTTTTCTGTGCCGGACTGCGCACGCATCCCTGCAAGCTGACAAATCCGCGCGTCGTCGTCACCCAGACGGCCGTGTCGCGAAACCGCTTGTCGGCTCTGATCGCTTCGATCACCCGATCGTTGATTTCCGCATCGTGTTTGTACGGACCGCCGCATTCGCAGGTGCCGGCGAGACAGCACGACGTTCCACGCTCGGCGCGTGAGTGAGCCTGCGAGCGCATCTGCTGTTCGTCGAGAAGAGGTGGCTTCGCCGGGGTACATCCCTCGTGGCCGGAGGTGGCCTGCGCGAACGGATCGAGCAGATACGATTGAGGCGTCTCTCCATCGACGTGCAACGCAAAGCAAAGCATCGTGATGGCGAGTGCGGCACGGGGTTTCATCGAAATGAGCCAGACTGTATCTAATTCGGCGTTGCAGGCCACTAGGCGCGTCCCTCATTTTGCTACAATCCAGCGATCATCAAGGAGACCCGGTTCAGTCCGCGATGGCGCTGCTCGAGATCCAGAACGTCAGCCGCCGTTTCGGCGACTTCACCGCGGTCGATCAGGTCAGCATCGCCATCGAGGCGGGAGAATTCTTCACCCTCCTCGGCCCCTCCGGGTGTGGAAAGACGACGCTGCTGCGCATGATCGCCGGTTTCGATCTGCCCGACGAGGGTCGCATACTGCTCAGCGGCGAGGACCTTGCCGATCGGCCGCCCGAGCAGCGTCCGGTGCGTACCGTCTTCCAGAGCTACGCTTTGTTCCCGCACATGACCGTCGAAGGCAACATCGCGTTTCCGCTGCAAATGTCCAAGACGCCAGCGGCCGAGGTCCCCGCCAAAGTGCAGGCGGCGATCGAGGACGTCCGTCTCATTGGTTTCGGGAAACGCTATCCGCACGAGCTATCCGGTGGTCAGAAGCAGCGCGTCGCCATCGGCCGCGCACTGGTCACGCATCCGACGGTCCTGCTCCTCGACGAGCCGCTCGCTGCGCTCGACGCCAAGCTGCGTGAGGAAATGCAGATCGAGCTCATCAATCTGCAGAAGGAAGTCGGCATCACGTTCGTCTACGTGACCCACGATCAGACTGAGGCGCTGGCGCTGTCGCACCGCATTGCGGTCATGAACAAGGGACGGGTTGAGCAGCTCGACCAGCCATCGAAGATTTACAGCTTTCCGACGTCGCGCTTTGTCGCGGACTTCATCGGCAAGTGCAATCTGCTGGAAGGTCCGGTCACTGCGAGTGGCAATGGTGTCGTATTCATCGATGCGGAAGGCCTCGGCCCGGTTCGCGTCGCCACCGGCGTGGCAGTGGCCGCGGGTAAAAGCGGCGCGATCGCGCTGCGGCCGGAAAAGATTCGAGTCGCCGCTTCGACGCTCAATGCCGAGCCCGATCGCGGACCCGAAGAAAAGCCCGATGGCAGATCCGATACCGAACCCGACAATCATTTCCGCGGCACCGTGACCGATTACCTGTATCTCGGCGACGTCACGGTGTACATCGTCAGCACGCCGCAAGGTTGCAAGCTCGAGACGCTGCTTGCCAATTCGGGCGCGGGTCGCACCAAGTTCTTCGAAGTCGGCGACGCCGTCGAGGTGAGCTGGAGCGTCGATGCCGGACACTTCATCTCATAAAGCCATGACCTCGCGCTCGAGCGAACGTTTCGGCAAGTGGCTGGTCAGCGCGCCGCCGCTTGTCTACTTGTTGTTCTTTTTCGCGATCCCGGCGCTCATCATGGTGCTGGCGTCGTTTCGCACGCCGGGCGAGTTTGGCGGCTTGAGCCCCCTCGTCGAGGACGGAAAGCTCGACCTCAATCTCGACAGCTATGTCAGGTTCTTCACCGAGTCGGTGTACGCGCAGATTTTCGTCAAATCGGTCTGGTACGCGCTGCTGACCACCCTTTTCTGCCTCCTGCTCGCGTACCCGCTGGCGGCGCTGATCGCGAGAAGCCCGAAGAAATATCGCGATCTGCTCTTGCTGCTGGTGATCCTTCCTTTCTGGAGCAACTTCCTGATCCGCGTCTATGCCTGGATGATCATTCTCGGTCCGAACGCGGCGATGGCGCGGGCCGCGAACGGCGTGCTTTCCTGGTTCGGACACGAGCCGGTACCGCTGCTCTTCAGCTCCTTCGCGGTGCTGGTTTGCCTGGTGTACGTGCATCTGCCGTTCATGGTGCTGCCGCTCTACGCCAATCTGGAAAAGCATGACCAGGCATTGCTCGACGCGGCACAGGATCTGGGGGCGAACGGATGGCAACGCTTTTGGCGCATCACCTTTCCGCTGTCGCTGCCGGGCGTCTATGCCGGCGCAGCCCTGGTATTCATCCCGGCGCTCGGGATCTTCGCCATTCCCGACATCCTGGGCGGGCCGGAGGACAGCCTGATCGGCAATGTCATCAAGCAACAGTTTCTCGAGACGCGCGACTGGCCGTTCGGGAGCGTGCTCTCGATCGTGCTGACCGTCGCGGCACTGGTGCTCGCGGGCCTGGCGGCGTGGGTTGGCCGTTCCCAGCTCGGCACACGCTCGAGCGGAGCTCTCAGCCGTGCGTAAACGCCCCGTCGCCTTGTGGGCGGCTGCAGCCGCGGGCTACGCCTTCCTGTATGTGCCGCTCATCATCGTCGTCGTCTATTCGTTCAACAATTCGCGGCTCAACGCCGAGTGGGTCGGATTCACGCTCGATTGGTACGACAAGCTTTTTCACAATCAGGAAATGCTGGCCGCCGCCGGTAATTCGCTCATCATTGCGCTGGTGGCGAGCCTCGTGTCGACCGTGCTGGGGACGATGGCCGGGGTGGCGATGTATCGCTACAAGACGCGGCTCTTACCGATCCTGGTCCTGACGCCGATCGCGATCCCGGAGATCCTGATGGGCGTCTCCCTGCTCATTTTCTTCGTGCTGCTGAATTTCACCCTCGGGCTCGCTTCGGTAGCGCTGGCCCATATCGCGTTTTGCATCGGCTTTGTGGCCATCGTCGTTCGCGCACGGCTGGCCGGGATGGATGAAAGCCTGACCGAAGCGGCACGCGATTGCGGCGCGACGCCGTGGCAGGCCTTTCGCCACGTCACGCTGCCGCTGATCATGCCCGGCGTCATCGCCGGCGCGCTGATGGCGTTCACGCTGTCGATCGACGATTTCGTGATCACTTTTTTCACCGCCGGCGCGGGGACCGTCACGCTGCCGCTGCAGATCTATTCGATGATAAAAATCGCGGTCACGCCCGAGGTCAATGCCGTGTCGACCCTGCTGATGCTGCTCACGCTAGCGCTGATCGTCATCGCATCCAGGCTTACACCCAGCCTTCTTCGTTCCGACTGATCATTGCGGAAACCTTCCGAAATCTGCGACGGAGGAAAACATGAAACGACTCGCCCTGCTCCTGGCCTCATCGCTGCTGGCCTCAGTGTTGTCCCCCGCGGCCGCGAAGGACCAGCTCCATCTCTACAACTGGAACAATTACATCGCCCCCGAGACAGTCAAGCGCTTCGAGGACTTCTGCAAATGCGAGGTGGTCCAGACCTATTACTCGGACAACGAGGAGCTGCTGGCCAAGCTCGCGGCCGGCGCGAAGGGCTATGACATTCTGGTTCCGACGTCGAACGCCGTCCAGGCGCTGATCAAGGGCGGACAGTTGAAGCCGATCGACAAGGCACAACTACCCAATTTGAAGAACATCGACCCCGCCTATCTGAACACTCCCTTCGACCCAGGCAACCAGTATTCGGTGCCGTATGCGATGTCGCTGACGGTCATCGGATACAACGACCAGAAGATCAAGGAGCTCGGACTGCCGACCGACACCTGGGCGGTGGTCTTCGAGCCGAAGTATCTGGAGAAGATCAAAGGCCGAGTCACCGTGCTCGACAGCTCCAGCGAGCTTTTCGCGGCCGCTCTCAAGTACCTCGGGTATTCGGCAAACGACGTCGACGAGGCGCACTGGAAGCAGGCAGCGGAGCTGATCAAAAAAGCAAAGCCGTACTGGGCGGCATTCAATGCCTCGTCGTACATCAAGGAGCTGACCGTGGGCAACATCTGGCTGGTGCACGGATACTCCAACGATATCTTTCAGGCGAATCTCGACGCGCAGGCTGCCAAGCGGCCGTTTCATATCCTGCACGGTCTTCCCAAGGAAGGCGCGGTGCTGGCTGTCGATAATATGGTCATCCACAAGGACGCGCCGCGACCGGACCTCGCCCACAAGTTCATGAACTTCATGCTCGAAGGCAAGAACTCGGCCGAGCTCACCAACCTGATCGGCTCCGGCAACCCCAACCTGGACGCGTTGCAGTACATCAACCCCGACATCCGGAAAAATCCGGCGATCTTCCCGGACAAGGCAATGACCTCCAAGCTCGAGCAATTGACGAATCTGACTACCGCGCAGCGGCGTGTGCGCAATAGAATGTGGACCGAGATCAAGGCAGGACGCTGATTTCCGGCTCGATGACCGATCTGCAGCCGAGGTTGTCGACTGCGCTGATCCTGCGCCTCCTTCGCGGCGAGCCCCCGGAGATGGCGGCGCTCCAGTGCGTGCTGGAAATGGCGCCGGCGTACTACCAGAGCATGACCGGAGCGCCGCCGTGCGGCGCGCTGGCGCAGAGTATGTTCACCGCGCTTCCACCGGACAAAACCTACGATGACAAGTTCGTCTGGGGTTTGTATGCGGGCGACGCGATGATCGGCTGCGCCGATGTGATCCGCGGCTACCCTGTGCGCGACAAAGCGCTGATCGGTCTGCTGTTGCTGGCGGAACCCTGGCAGCGGCGCGGTCTCGGGCGTGCGTTCGCGACCTTGGTCGAGCACGCCATTGTGGCCTGGAACGAGATCTCGACCTTGCGGCTGGGAGTTGCGGTTTCCAATCCCGGCGCACATATCTTCTGGCGCAGGATGGGATATCTCGAAACCGGCGAAACGAAGCGTGCTGGTCCCGACGTGATGGTCGACACGATCATCATGGAAAAGCGGGCTTCCCGCAGCAGCCACGTATGAACGAAATCACGGTCAAGCCGCTTACGCCCGCGCTCGGCGCGGATTTTCTGCGCTTCTTCGATCATGAGCGCGGCGCGGCGTTCGCGGACAATCCGGAATGGGCCAAGTGCTACTGTCACTTCTACCAGGTGCCGCGGGTCATCGACTGGGAGGCACTGACGGCTTCCCAGAATCGCACCGCCATGCAAGCGCGCATCGAGGTTGGCGCCATGGATGGGTTTCTCGCTCTTGACGGTGCGGACCTGGTCGGCTGGCTTAACGCACAGCCAAGGGATGCGCTGCCGCACTGCTTCGACCGGATGCGCATCGAACCCACGCCTTTGCCGTGCGAAGCATTCGAGGCGGCGGTCATCGTCTGCTTCGTGGTCGCACCGCAAAGGCGGCGGCAAGGCATTGCGTGCGTACTGCTCGCCGCGGCACTCGCGTCTTTCGCGGCTCGCGGAATAAAGCTGGTCGACGCGTTTCCGTTCAAGTCCGGCGCGAGCGAACTCGCCGCAGATCACTGCCACGGTTCGCTTTCCCTGTTTCTCGACCAAGGGTTCACGGTGCTGCGGGAGGACGAAACGATGACCCCGGTACGCAAGATTCTGCGATGAGCTTGGCCGTGCGCCCCCACGACACGCGGCTTCCACAATATTTCGCCTTCCTCTACGGCGTAATGATCGTCTACGCGAGTCTGGAGCCTTTTTCCGGATGGATGGCACCGCTGC
>DATNNK010000032.1:0-4070 GCA_035601875.1 Casimicrobiaceae bacterium
TCGCGGGAAGCGCTGGGATTTCCGATGCTGGCCGCGCAGGTAAAGGCCGCCTAGATGGCAGAAACCCTGGTCGTCGAGCTTTTTACCGAGGAGCTCCCGCCGAAGGCACTAAGGCGGCTCGGGGAAGCGTTCGCTGCGGGCATCGAAGCGGGACTGCGCGAGCGAGGCTTTCTCGATCCAGAGAGCGTGGCCACGTCGTACGCGACGCCGCGCCGGCTCGCGGTGTCGGTCACCTACGTACGCCCGGTCGCGCCGGACGCCGAGGTGATCGCCAAGTTGATGCCTGTAAGAGCGGCGCGTGACGCCTCCGGAATTACCGAAGCATTCAGGAAAAAAATGGCTGGCCTCGGGCGCCCGCATCTCGCAGCCGCCTCCCTAGATGCCACCGATGGACCAGATCGGGTCTACATCGCCTCCGATGGCAAAGCCGACTATGTTTACTTGCGGAGCTTGGCCAAGGGACAAGCGTTGGTATGCGGACTCGACGAATCGCTCGCCGATGCGATCGAACAGTTGCCGATTCCCAAACTGATGAGTTATCAGCGGCCCAATGGCTCGACGGTCAAGTTCGCGCGTCCGGCGCATCGCTTGCTCGCGCTGCACGGCGCCAACATCGTGCCGGTGTCCGCACTCGATCTCGACGCAGGGCGCATCACGGGCGGCCATCGCTTTCAGAGCCGCGGCGACCTAACGATCGCCACCGCGGAAGCCTGGGAGCCAACCCTTGCCGCGGAGGGAAAGGTTGTCGCGAGCTTTGGCGAACGTCGCGCCAGAATCGTCGCGGAGCTTGAAGTCGCCGCAGCGGGCGCGAAAGTCATCATGCCGGACGACTTGGTTGACGAAGTCACCGCGCTGGTCGAATGGCCCAAGGTCTACACCGGCGGATTCGATCCGGCGTTTCTGGAAGTCCCGCAGGAATGCCTCATCCTTACCATGCAACGGAATCAACGGTACTTTGCGGTCGCCGGCCCGGACGGCCGATTGCAGAACCGATTTCTGCTGGTCAGCAACGTCGAACCCCACGATCCGGGAGAGATCATCCGCGGCAATGAACGCGTGCTGCGTGCACGGCTTGCGGACGCCAAGTTTTTTTTCGAACAGGATCGCAAAAAGACGCTCGCATCGCGCGTCGACAAGCTCGGCGGCGTGCGCTATCACAACAAGCTCGGTACGATGGCTGAAAGGGCGGATCGACTGCGGAGTCTGTCGTCGCGGATCGCGACAATGCTCGGTGCCGACCCCGCGCTGGCAGACCGCGCGGCGATGCTTGCCAAAGCCGATCTGCTGACCGACATGGTGGGCGAATTCCCGGAGCTGCAGGGCGTGATGGGCCGCTACTATGCCGAGCACGATGGCGAGCCGCCCGCGGTAGCGGCCGCGATCGAGCAGCATTACTGGCCCAGATTCGCCGGCGACGCGCTTCCGGCGGACGCGGTTGCGCAAAGCGTGGCGCTCGGCGATAAGCTGCTGGCCATGGCCGAAATGTTCGGCATCGGCAATGCGCCAACCGGTGACAAGGACCCGTTTGGCTTGCGGCGGGCAGCGGTCGGCGTGTTGCGGATCCTGATGGAAAAACAATTGCCTTTATCATTGCCCAAGCTTGTGAAGCTCGCCTTCGAAGCGGCGAAAGCGGTGCCAGGCATCGATCACCGGCCCGAGGATGTCGAGACTTTCCTGCTCGAGCGTCTGCGTGCCTACCTTCGCGAGCAGGGCTACAGTGCGAACCAGGTCGACGCGCTGCTGAGCCTGCGCCCTTCCCGCATCGATCTCGTCCCGCCGCAAATGGAGGCGATCCGAACCTTCGCCGCGCTTCCCGAGGCCGAGGCCCTCGCCGCGGCAAACAAGCGGATCGGCAACATATTGCGCAAGAACGAGAGTGAAGTCGCGCCGTCGGTCGACCGCGCGCTGCTCGTCGATGGCGCCGAGCGGGAACTTTATGCGGCGGTTCAGGAGCTGCTTCCGGTAGTGCGCGATCACGTCGAAAGTGGCGACTACACTTCCGCGCTGCGTTCGCTGGCCTCGGCGCGAACCTGCGTCGATCGGTTCTTCGATGACGTACTGGTCATGGCCGACGATGGTGCGCTGCGGGCCAACCGGCTGGCGCTGCTGCGCGGTCTTTCCGAGGCGATGAACCAGGTCGCCGACATTTCCAAGCTCGCCTCTTGAGCGACCGACGTGGTCCAGTTCTCCGAATCCGCTCCGCACACCCGCCAGGTCAAGCTCATCGTTCTCGACCGCGACGGCGTGATCAATTACGACAGCGAGCAGTTCATCAAATCGCCTGACGAATGGCGCCCGATCCCGGGCAGCCTGGAAGCGATCTCCAGGCTCAATCATGCCGGGTTCCGGGTGGTGGTTGCGACCAATCAATCAGGGTTGGGGCGCGGCCTGTTCGACATGGCGACGCTGATTGCGATCAACGACAAGATGCACAAGGCTCTGGCACAGATGGGCGGCCGCATCGACGCCTTGTTTTACTGCCCGCACACGGCGGACTCGGCGTGCGAGTGCCGCAAGCCCAAGCCGGGAATGCTGATCGAGATCGGCAATCGATTCGGCGTCGAGCTGACCGGGGTTCCCTGTGTCGGCGACAGCGTGCGCGACCTCCAGGCGGCGGCGGCGGTGGACGCGCAGCCGATCCTGGTTCTGACCGGAAAGGGCGAAAAGACGCTGCGCGATGGTGCTTTCCCGACCAATACCGTGATCTTCCCCGACCTCGCGTTTGTCGCCACCGCGCTGCTGGCCGACGATTGATGCGCACCGGCGACGATGGCTGAGTTTCGCTCGCTACTGTTTGCGCTGTTCCAGCTCGTCTTTACGCCGATTTATGCGGTGCTGGTCCTGCTCATGTTCTGGCTGCCGCCGATCGCGCGCTTCAAGTTCATTATCGTCTGGTGCGGCACCAATCTTCTCGCGGCTCGCTGGATCTGCGGCATTCGCCATCGGGTGATCGGCGCCGAAAACATCCCACGGTCGAGCGACCCCCATATCGTCATGTCCAAGCATTCCTCGACCTGGGAGACGCTGGCGCTGAACTTTCTTTTCCCGCCGCTGGCTTTCGTCGCCAAAAAGGAATTGCTTTCAATTCCCTTCTTTGGCTGGGCGTTCGCGCTGGCATCGCCGATCACCATCGACCGCAGCAGCGGGCTGGACGCGATGACGCAGATCATCACCCAGGGCCGCGAACGCTTCGCGCAGGGTTTCTGGATCGTCATCTATCCTGAGGGGACGCGAATCAAGGCAGGGACACGAGCGCACTACAAAAGCGGAGGCGCGCGACTCGCCGTCGCGCTCGGCGTGCCTATCGTGCCAGTAGCGCATAATGCCGGCTATTTGTGGCCGAAGGGCAGACTCGGCAAGCGTCCCGGGACGATCACCGTCTCGATCGGTCCGCCGATCGGCGTAGAAGGCCACGACATGCAGCGACTGATCAACGAGGTCGAGGCTTGGATCGAAGACGAGGTCGCACGACTGGGAAATCCGCTCGATCCGCGCGTGACGCCGCGCGCCTGACTGGCGCTCGCAGCACCACCGGAAGCGTGCGCAGCATCGCGCTGGGCGACCAGAGCATCGACTACCGCCTCAATCGAGCGCGGCGCCGATCCATCGGCATGGTGATCGATCACAGCGGACTTAGCGTGCGCGCGCCGTCCTGGGTGTCCATACGCGAGATCGAGCTTGCGTTAAGAGAGCGCGCTGAGTGGGTGATAAAAACGCTGGCCGAATGGCGCGGACGCGACAAGGAGGCGCTTCCAGCGCAGTGGTGCGAGGGTGCGGGACTGCTTTACCGCGGCCGTCCGTTGACGCTCGCGCTCTTTCCCGCTCGCAAGAAGACCATCGCCGCCGACTTGCTGCACCTAACGGTCCTGCATCCGAATCCCGGCAACGAGGGCGAAATCGCGGCCTTTGTCGGCCGCTGGCTCAAGGAGCAAGCGCTAGCGCTGCTCGCGCCGAGAGTCCTGCATTTTGCGAGCCGAGTGACCGGGGTCCCTCCGGCGGTAAAGCTCTCCAGCGCCCGCACGCAGTGGGGAAGCTGCAATCACAAGGGAGAAATACGGCTGCATTGGCGC
>DATNNK010000033.1:0-3609 GCA_035601875.1 Casimicrobiaceae bacterium
ATCAAGAAGGTGCTTAAAGACACGAGCTTCGATTCCAAAAACCTCGAGCTGGAGCTGACCGAATCGTTTTTGATGGATGACCTCTCGCGCACCAAATCGATACTCGCGGAGCTCAAATTGCTGGGGGTCACGATCGCCCTCGACGACTTCGGTACGGGATACTCGTCGTTGAGCTACTTGAAGGGCTTTCAGCTGGACACCCTGAAGATCGATCGAACCTTCATCGCCGAGGTGATGACAAGCGAAGCGACTGCATCGATCGTTCGGGCGACGATCGGCCTCGCCAAAGGGCTTTGTTTGAAAACGGTCGCCGAAGGCGTGGAAACGAGGGAGCAGGCGGATTTTCTGGTCAAGCAGGGCTGCGACGTGCTGCAAGGCTTCTTGTTCGCGCGGCCGATGGAGCCGGAAGCGTTCTTTTCGTTTGCCAACGCTCCCCGCAAGAATCTGTTGTCGAGCTTACCGCGCGAAGATTCCGAAAAAGTAAGCTGACGCGCTCGCTCGCTGCCCCTTTGTCGTACGCGACAATTTCCAATCCGGAAGAGCAATGACGGATCGAGAGCTCACATCCGTATTCGTTCGTACGGCATTCATTCATTAGTTGCTCGCGGTTCGCGCCGGCGCCTCAGCGTTTGCGATTGGCGTCATCGCTGGCCTCACTGGTTGCGCCAGTCTCGCCGCTCGCATCGCTCGCCTTGCGCTTGCGCCCGCGTGCACGCTTGCGCTTTTTCGGCGCTTCCTCCGGCCGCAGCATGTTCTCGCGCTCTTCCATGTCGGCGTGCTGGAAGCGATCCCACCACTCGGCAAGCATGGCAAGCTCGCCTTCCATTTCGCCGCTGGCGCAGCGTAGCCACAGGAAATCGTAGCCGGCGCGAAAGCGGGGATGCTCGAGCAGACGAAACGGACGCTGGCCCGAGCGCTGCTCGAAACGCGGTTGCAGTGCCCAGGTCTCCTTGATGGTTGCCTCGAAGCGGCGTGGAATCGCCAGCCGCTTGGCCTGCTGCTCGAGCACCCGGTCCATCGCATCGAACAGAGCCGGCATCGGACGCTCGCCCTTGGCCTTGGACGCGTTCCAGGTCGCCAGTACCTCGTGCCACAGCAGCGTGGCGAACATGAACGCGGGCGTGGCCGACTTGCCGTCGCGGATGCGCTCGTCGGTATTCGCCAGCGCGAGCTCGATAAAACGCTGGCCCAGCGGCTGCTCCAGAATCACGTCGAGCAAAGGCAGCACACCGTGATGCAGACCGTGAAGGCGCAGGCTCTTGAGCGATTCGACGGCGTGACCCGACAAGAGGACCTTTTCCATCTCATCGAACAGCCGCGCCGGGGGAACGTTTTCCAAAAGCGGCGCCAGCTCGGGGATCGGCGCCGCGGTTTTCTTTTCGATGGTGATGCCGAGCTTGGCCGCGAGGCGCGCTCCGCGCAGCATGCGCACCGGGTCCTCGCGGTAGCGCGTGACCGGGTCGCCGATCAGCCGTAGGCGCCGCGCCTTGACGTCGGCGACTCCGCCGACGTAATCCCACACTTGCTCGGTGGAGGGGTCGAAGTAGAGCGCGTTGATGGTGAAGTCGCGGCGCAGGGCATCCTGCGCCTGCGAGCCGAAGACATTGTCCGATAAAAGTCGTCCGTGCTCATCGGCTGCGTCGTCTCCGGTCTGCAGCGAGCGGAAGGTTGCCACTTCGATGGTCTCGGGTCCGGCCAGAACGTGGACCAGCCGGAAGCGGCGGCCGATGATGAATGCGCGCCGGAACAGTGGCTTAACCTGCTCCGGTGTCGCGTCGGTGGCGAGATCGAAGTCTTTGGGCGCGATCCCGAGCAGCAGGTCGCGCACCGCGCCGCCGACGATGAAGGCTTTGAAGCCTGCCTGCTGGAGCTTGCGGATAACGTCGTTCGCGCCGCGCGAGATCTGACTTCTGCGGATCGGATGCGCATCCGGTCCGTAAATGATTGGTTTGGACGAGGCCTTGCCGGGAATCAGGCGCGCGAAAAAGCGGCGGATCATCGAACCATCAAACGAATGGGCGGGTTTGTTTGCCTGCGCGATGCTCGCAAAAGGCGATCGCGCTTTTTGCAACTGAGCCTGGCAACTGCGTGGCAAGAAGAAGGCGGGAGTGCCGCCGTATCATAGCATGTCGGCCCCGGCCGGCGTGGCAGGCAGGCTGGAAATCGCGGATAATCGCGCGTTCCAGAGCAGTGTCGCAACATCCAGGAGAGCCCATGCCCAGCTATGAGCGCGTCAAGGTCCCGACCGGCGGTCAGAAGATCAGCGTCAACAAGGACTTTAGCTTAAGCGTTTCGGACCAGCCGATCATTCCCTACATCGAGGGCGACGGCACCGGCCTCGACATCACGCCGGTAATGATCAAGGTCGTCGACGCGGCGGTGGCGAAGGCCTACGGCGGCAAGCGCAAGATCCACTGGATGGAAATCTACGCCGGCGAAAAGTCGACCAAGGTTTACGGACCCGACATGTGGCTTCCCGAGGAGACGATGGCTATCCTCAAGGACTACGTCGTGTCGATCAAGGGCCCGCTGACGACGCCGGTCGGCGGCGGCATCCGTTCGCTCAACGTGGCGCTCCGGCAGGAGCTCGATCTCTACGTCTGCTTGCGGCCGGTGCAGTACTTCACCGGCGTTCCCAGTCCGGTGAAAGCGCCGGAAAAGGTGAACATGGTGATCTTTCGCGAGAACTCGGAGGACATCTACGCCGGCATCGAATGGGCCGCGGAATCCGCCGGGGCGAAAAAGGTCATCGACTTCCTGATCAGCGACATGGGTGTCAAGAAGATACGGTTTCCCGCGACCTCGGGGATCGGCATCAAGCCGGTGTCGCGCGAGGGCACCGAGCGCCTGGTTCGCAAAGCGCTCCAGTACACGATAGCCAACGACCGCAAGTCGCTGACCATCGTGCACAAGGGAAACATCATGAAGTTCACCGAGGGCGGCTTCCGCGACTGGGCTTACGCGTTGGCGCAAAAGGAGTTCGGCGCGCAGCCGATCGACGGCGGCCCGTGGTGCAAGTTCAAGAACCCGAAAACCGGCCGCGAGATCATCGTCAAGGACGTCATCGCCGACGCTTTTCTGCAGCAGATCCTGCTGCGGCCGGACGAGTACGACGTGATCGCCACCTTGAATCTCAACGGCGACTACATCTCCGACGCGCTGGCGGCGCAGGTGGGTGGCATCGGCATTGCCCCGGGCGCCAACATGTCGGATACGGTGGCGATGTTCGAGGCGACCCATGGCACCGCGCCCAAGTACGCCGGCAAGGACTACGTCAATCCGGGCTCGGAGATTCTTTCGGCGGAAATGATGCTGGTGCACATGGGCTGGAAGGAAGCCGCCGCGCTGATCGTCAAGAGCCTGGAGAAGGCGATCGCAGACCAGGTTGTAACCTACGATTTTGCGCGCCTGATGCCCGGTTCGAAGCAAGTATCCTGCTCCGGCTTCGGCCGGGCGATGATCGAGAGGATGTAGCGTCGCGAGCCACCCGGCGAGGGGCCCCGCGCGTAGCGTGGGGATCGATGGGGAATTGCGAGTCGACGCTTGAGGCCGACGCGCGACCTATCAATTCCTTGTACGGGCGAAAGAGGCCGAGCGCGAGCCACCCGG
>DATNNK010000034.1:0-2555 GCA_035601875.1 Casimicrobiaceae bacterium
GTCCGGTTCCCGCGCAGCGCTGCCCCGTGAACTCGGGCCAGTTGCTGACGGCATGCCGGCTCGCGTGGGAACAGGGCGGGCAACTGGCTGCGCTCTGGGCGAGCGACGAGCGCGACCGCGAGCGAGGCTTTTGCGTGCACGTCCTGTTGCGCGACCGCGACGGCCTGACCCTGCTCGAGCACACGCTCCCCGACGGCGGGGCGCGCTATCCCGATCTGTCGACCATCTTTCCGGTAGCGAATCGGATGCAACGCGCGGCGTTCGATCTGGTCGGCACCGAGTGCGACACCGACGACCCGCGGCCCTGGATCTGGCAGGCGGCATGGCCGATCGATCAATTTCCGCTGCGGCGAGACTTCGCTGCGTCGCTAAAATGGGAGCCAGGCGAGGAAGACTATCCCTTTGTGCGCGTGTTGGGCGACGGAGTGCACGAAATCGCCGTCGGGCCGGTGCATGCGGGGACGATCGAGCCCGGACATTTTCGCTTCCAGGTGGTGGGGGAGAAAGTGCTCCGTCTGGAAGAGCGGTTGAGTTTTGCGCACAAGGGCATCGAAAAACGGTTCGAGACGCTGTCGATCGCCGATGGGTCCCGTCTCGCCGCCAGGATTTCCGGCGACAGCGCGGTCGCGTACGGCTGGGCCTACGCTCAAGCGGTCGAGGCGATCGCCGGCCTCGAGCTCAGCCAGCGCGCCACATGGCTGCGCGCGCTGTGCCTCGAGCGCGAACGGGTTGCCAACCATCTGGGCGACTTGGGGTATCTCGGCAACGACGGCGGATTCGCGTTCGGCCTTTCCCAATTCTCGCGTCTGAAAGAGGATCTGCTGCGCCTCAACCGCCGCGTGTTCGGGCACCGCCTGCTGATGGATGTGATCGTTCCGGGCGGCGTAACGCACGATATCGCGCCCGAATCCGCCGCCGAAATGCGCACGCAATGCGCCTCGCTCGATCGCGAGATTCGCCTCCTGCGCGACATCTACGACGACCACGCGGGACTCCAGGACCGATTTCGCAACTGCGGCAGAGTCAGCAACGAGCTGGCCACCAAGCTAGGCTTGTGCGGCTTCGCAGCGCGCGCGAGCGGCGTTGCCGACGATCTGCGCTGCGATTTCCCGCTTGCGCCGTACGACACCCTCGCCGTTCGCCGCGCCGGCAACCGCGACGGTGACGTGGCCGCGCGTGTCGCGGTGCGCTTCGACGAAGCACTGGAATCGCTGCGCCTGATCGATGTGATTCTCGATGCGCTGCCACAGGGCGACATCATCACTGCGCTGCCGCGCTTTCGCGAATTCAAGCCCGCGCTTGGTTGCGTCGAAGGCTGGCGCGGACCGGTATGGCTCGCCCTTGAAAGCGGACCCGCCGACGCGATTCGCCGCTGCCACCCGCACGATCCCTCGTGGCAAAACTGGCCGGTCATCGAGCACGCGGTGATCGGCAATATCGTTCCCGACTTTCCGCTGATCAACAAGTCGTTCAACCTGTCGTACTCGGGCCACGACCTGTAGCCATGCTCCACATCCTGCGCCAGATCGCCAAGTGCGGCATCAAGACCGAGCCGCCGCCCGCGCCCGCGGACGAGATGGTCATCGTCGCCCGGCTGCAGAAAAAAATCCTGCGCGTGCTCGGACGCGCGCTGACGATCCGCCAGATCGATGCCGGCTCGTGCAACGGCTGCGAGCTGGAGATTCACGCGCTGGCCAACCCCTATTACAACATCGAGGGCTTGGGCATCCGATTCGTCGCCAGCCCCCGCCACGCCGACCTGCTGCTGGTGACCGGACCGGTGTCGAAGCACATGGCCATCGCGCTCAAGCGGACCTACGATGCGACACCGGATCCGAAGCTGGTGGTGGCGGTCGGCGATTGCGGCTGCAGCGGCGGCATCTTCGGCGAGAGCTATGCGAGCCTCGGGCCGGTGTCGAAGGTGATCCCGGTCGACGTCGCGATACCAGGCTGCCCGCCGGCGCCAGTGGCGCTGCTTCAAGGGATCCTCGCCGCGGTGAGCGTAGCCGCGCCGGCCGCTGAATGGGACACTGAGTCGGAGGCTCAGTCGGCAGCTGAGTTACGGACCGAGCCGACGATGGGGGTCGGCGCAACCGGGTTGCCCGAGAGGGCGGCTGAGCCAGCGCCCAATGCTCCGGCCGGAGAGCCGCCGACACGCGGTGGCGACCCCCCTTGAAATGTCTGGCGCTATCTCCATCTTGTCTTCGTGTGCGGCAACCAATCGCCGCCGTCCCAAATGGAGAAGAGAACACATGAGCAACCTGATTCGTTATTACAACCCGCTGGACCGGGCGTTCGATCGCGCGCTTGGTGTATTGCTGCCGTCGGTGAATGCCGATAGCGTTTCCGCCGGTCGCGCCATCGCGCTGGACGTCGTCGAAACGCCGGAAGCGTATATCGTCAAGGCAGAGCTTCCCGGCATCGCCAAGGACAAGATCGAAGTCAACGTCGAAGATCGCGACGTCACAATCGGCGCCGAGTTCCTCGATGCAGTCGACGCGGGCGGCAAGACGCTCTGGAAAGAGCGGACCTTCAGCAAGGCGAGCCGTTCGATC
>DATNNK010000035.1:0-5069 GCA_035601875.1 Casimicrobiaceae bacterium
AAGCTGCTGGTGCTCGAGGCCGAGGCATCGGGCCTCAAGCTCGAGCCGGAAAATGTTCCGGTGAGCGACGGTTTGTAGTGATCGATATTGGCTGTTGCGAAAATGCGTGACGCCGGAATTTTGATATCGCCATTCCCGCGAAAACGAGCCCGCAGGGCGAAGTTTCGAGGAACGGCCAAGCGGGAATCCATTGGTTTTTGAAAGGTCAAAATGGGTCCCCCGCGCAGTTACCAAAATAAGCGGGGACGACGAACTTGAAGGAGTCAAGCATGAGATTTGCACGTCATCTTGCGACGTTCGCTCTTGCGATGTCGTGGCCGCTGCTGGTGGTTGGACAACCCGGCGGCCAACCGTATCCGAGCAAACCAGTGCACGTCATCGTGCCATTTACCGCCGGCAGCGCAACGGACATCCTGGCGCGCACTTTCGGCCAGAAGCTTTCCGAGCTGTGGGGTCAGCCGGTCATCATCGAGAATCGTGCGGGTGCCGGCGGGACCATCGGTGCGGCCGTTGTCGCGAAGTCGCCTGCCGACGGCTATACGCTGATGGTGCATTCCGCGGCGCACGCCTACAACTCGTCGATCTATACCGACCTGTCCTTCGATACGGCGAAGGATTTCGTCGAGGTCGTGCCGCTTGCCGGACAGCCGAACGTGCTGGTCGTCGCGCCCACGGTGGGCGTCAAATCCGTCGCCGAGCTGATCGCGCTTGCCAAGCAAAAGCCAGGGCAGCTGAATTTCGGCTCGGCGGGCACCGGCAGCGGCACCCATATCAACGCCGAAAAATTCAAGCTCGCGGCGGGTATCGATGTGCTCCACATTCCATACAAGGGAACGCCCGAAGCGCTGACCGATACCATGGCGGGACGGGTCACGTATTTCTTTTCGCCCATTTCGGCGGCGTTGCCCAACGTGCGCGAAGGCAAGCTGCTCGCGCTCGGCGTAAGCACGGCAAAGCGATCGGCGGCGCTGCCCAACGTGCCGACCATCGCCGAGTCCGGACTTTCGGGATTCGACTATAACCTCTGGGTAGGCGTTTTCGCGCCCGCCGGAACCCCGCCCGATATCGTCGACAAGATCAACAAGGATGTCGCGCGCCTGCTGCAATCCACAGACGTCAAGGAGCGATTTGCCAACCTCGGTGCCGAGCCGATGCCGATGACGCCTGCCGAGTTCAGGAATTTCGTGCGCGCGGAGATCGACGAGTCGGCGAAGGTAATCAAAGCCGCCGGCATCAAGGCCCAGTAGAGAAAGAACCGGCTCGCCTCCGCTGCGCAAGCGTGGCGTGCTCTGGCCCTTTGCGTTGCGCGGCATGCACAGGCGCAGGGTCGAGTAGGACGCCGCCCCGAGAATCGTTGTCGCCATCTGGCAAAAGACATACCATAGCCGCGCAGCGCGACGCACGTGGTCGATCGCCTGCCGACGAGTAGGCGAGGAAAGATGGAAGCTCAGCTGGCGACGTTCCCGCGCTTGTTGCTCGAGCACGCGCATGCGCGTGGTGAACGGCCCGCGACGCGCGAAAAAGATCTCGGCATCTGGCAGACGTGGACTTGGGCGCAGGTCGCCGACGAGGTGCGCGCGCTCGCGTGTGGGCTCGCGGCGCTTGGGTTCAAGCGCGGAATGCGTCTGGCGATCATCGGCGACAACCGGCCCCGTCTATACTGGTCGATGACCGCGGCGCAGGCGCTGGGTGGCATCGCGGTGCCGATGTATCAGGACGCGCCGGCGGCGGAGTTCGCCTATGTGCTGAATGACGCCGAGATCGTGTACGCCATTGTCGAGGATCAGGAGCAGGTCGACAAGATTCTCGAGGCGGCGCCGCAGGTGCCGAGCCTGAAGCATATCTATTACGACGATCCTCGCGGCCTGCGCAATTATGAGGGCGTGACCGGCGTCGATCGCCTGCTGGAAATCGGACATGCGTTCGATCTCGAGCATCCGGATTTCTACAACGACGAAGTCGCAAGAGGCCGGTCCGGCGACGTGTCGATCGTGCTCTACACCTCAGGCACTACCGGCAAGCCCAAAGGGGTTTGCCAGACACACGCGGCATTTATCACTTCAGCACAGGGCGGGTGCGGGTTCGACAAGCTCGACTCGCGCGACAGCATCCTGTCGTATCTGCCCATGGCCTGGGTCGGCGATCACCTGTTCTCGTACGCCCAGTGGCTGGTCGCAGGATTCACGATCAACTGCCCGGAGTCAGGCGACACGGTGATGACGGACCTGCGCGAGATCGGGCCGACCTACTACTTTGCGCCGCCGCGAGTGTTCGAAAACCTGCTCACCCAGGTCATGATCCGCATGGAGGACGCGAGCGCAGTCAAGCGCAGATTGTTTCGATACTTCACCGACGTCGCCAGACGCTGCGGCGCGGCAATCCTCGACCGCAAGCCGGTGGCGGCGGGCGATCGACTGCTGTACGCGCTTGGGAATCTGCTGGTCTATGCACCGTTGCGCAACGTTCTCGGCATGAGCCGCATCCGGGTCGCCTATACGGCGGGCGCTGCCATCGGCCCCGATCTATTCCGCTTTTATCGTTCGATCGGCATTAACCTGAAGCAGCTCTACGGCTCGACCGAGACCTGCGCCTACGTCTGCCTTCAACCCGACGGGGGGGTCAAGTTCGACACCGTCGGCCAGGCGGCGCCGGGCGTTGAAATCAAGATTGCCGAAGGTGGCGAGGTCCTGGTGCGCGGTCCGATGCTGCTCAAGGAATACTACAAGCGGCCTGATGCGACCGCGGAATCGATCGACGCCGAAGGGTTTTTTCACACCGGAGATGCGGGCTTGATCGACGACAGCGGGCAGCTCAAGATCATCGATCGCGCCAAGGACGTCGGTAAGATGAGCGGCGGCGCGATGTTCGCGCCGAACTACATCGAGAACAAGCTCAAGTTCTTTCCACACATCAAGGAGGCGGTGGCGTTCGGCAACGCCCGCGATAAGGTGTGCGCGTTCATCAACATCGATATGGGCTCGGTCGGCAACTGGGCCGAACGCCGCGGCATCGCCTACTCAGGCTACACCGACTTGGGCGCGAAGCCCGAAGTCTATCGGCTGATCGGTGAATGCGTGGAGCAAGTCAATGCCGAGCTGGCACGCGAAGGCCCGCTCGCCGCCTCGCAAATTCACCGCTTCATCATCCTCCACAAGGAGCTCGACCCCGACGACGACGAGCTTACCCGGACGCGCAAGGTGCGCCGCAACTTCATTGCTGAAAAGTATGCGGTGCTGATCGACGCGCTGTATTCGGACAAGGACGTGCAGCATATCGAGACGCTGGTGAAATTCGAGGATGGTCGCAGCGGCATGGTCGCAGCCGACTTGAAGATTGCGCCAGCCAAGACCTTTCCTGCGGCCGCCGCGCTGGAGGCAGCGTGAACGGCAAGGCTTTCCCATGAGCGCGGCCCGCGGCACCGGCGCGGTGGTGCTCGAGCTCGACAATATCTCGCTTTCATTCGGCGGCGTGAAGGCGCTGGTCGAAATAAGCTTCGACGTCCGCGAGCACGAAATCCGCGCCATCATAGGACCGAACGGCGCGGGCAAGAGCTCGATGCTGAACGTGATCAACGGCGTCTACCATCCGCAACAGGGGACGATCACGTTTCGCGGCGAAGTCCGGCGCGATATGAACACGCACAAGGCGGCGGCTCAGGGTATCGCGCGCACATTCCAGAATATCGCGCTGTTCAAAGGCATGTCGGTGCTCGATAACATCATGACCGGGCGCAATCTCAAGATGCATGCGACATTCATCGAGCAGGCTATCTACTTCGGTCGTGCGCGGCGCGAAGAGCTCCATAACCGGCGCAAGGTAGAGGAGGTGATCGATTTTCTCGAGATCCAGCACATTCGCAAGACGTCGGTGGGAAAGCTGCCCTACGGATTGCAAAAACGTGTCGAGCTCGCGCGGGCACTCGCCGCGGAGCCAACCCTGCTGCTGCTCGACGAACCGATGGCGGGCATGAACGTCGAGGAGAAGCAGGACATGTGCCGCTTCGTGCTCGACGTCAACGAGCAGTACGGCACGACCATCGTGCTGATCGAGCACGACATGGGCGTGGTCATGGATATCTCCGACCGTGTCGTGGTGCTGGACTACGGAAAAAAAATCGGCGACGGCACCCCGGACGAAGTGCGCTCCAACAAGGCGGTGATCGACGCGTATCTTGGTGTCGCGCATTGAAAATGCGCATGAGCGGCACGGGCGAGCGTCATTCCCGCGCAAGCGGGAATCCAGTGTCGTTCGGGTCAAAGCCGCTGGGTTCCCGCTCAGTTACCAAATGAGTGGGAACGACGAGCACTTCTAGAGCACATTGGCGGATATCGATAGATGCAATTCTTCTTCGAAGTGCTGATCGGTGGCCTGTTGAGCGGAGTCATGTACTCGCTGGTCGCGCTCGGCTTCGTGCTGATCTACAAGGCGTCGGGCGTGTTCAACTTCGCACAGGGCTCGATGGTGTTCTTCGCCGCGCTGACCTTTGTCGGCCTGCAGCAGGAGACGGGTCTGAGCGTGTGGCTCGCGCTGCCGCTCACGTTGATCGTGATGGTCATCCTCGGGCTGCTGATCGAACGGGTGGTGCTGCGCCCTCTGGTCAACCAGCCGCAGATTTCCTTGTTCATGGCGACGATCGGCCTTTCGTTCCTGATCGAGGGCGTGGCGCAGATGCTCTGGGGCGCAAGCCCCAGAGCGCTGGAGCTCGGCGTCGAGGATCAGCCATTCGCCTGGCTGATGGACAAGACGGGACTCAACGTCAGCCAGTTCGACCTTCTTGCCGCGGTAGTGTCGGGCGTGCTGGTCGGAACGCTGGCCGTCTTCTTTCAGCGCACGCGCATCGGCAGGGCGCTGCGCGCCGTGGCGGACGATCATCAGGCGGCCCTTTCCATAGGCATTCCCCTGCAACAGATCTGGGCGATCGTGTGGTCGGTCGCCGGCTTTGTCGCGCTGGTCGCGGGATTGATGTGGGGAGCGCGCAACGGCGTGCAGTTCGCGCTGACTTTTACCGCGCTTAAAGCGCTGCCGGTACTGATCCTCGGCGGCTTCGAGTCCATTCCCGGGGCCATTGT
>DATNNK010000036.1:0-29476 GCA_035601875.1 Casimicrobiaceae bacterium
CCGCTTAAGGCGACGCAGGCCGAAGAGGCGCTGCGCGGCAGGAAACTCGACGACGCCGCGATCGCGAATGCGGCGGCTCTGGCGATGGCGATCTGCACTCCCGTGACCGACCAGCGCGGCGACGCGGAATACAAGACGGCAATGGCGGGCGAAATGACCGTGCGCGCATTGCAGACGGCGCGCTCGCGTGCCCGTCAATAATCGAAGACCCCGGGGGGAAACCATGGCGAAAAAGCAGGCGGTATCGTTCAAGCTCAACGGCAAGGAGGTCGACGTCGTGGTCGAGCCGCGCGAATTGCTGATCCATACACTGCGCGAAAAGCTGCAGCACACCGGACCGCACATCGGCTGCGAGACGAGTCACTGCGGCGCGTGCACGGTCGATCTGAACGGCATGTCGGTGAAGTCCTGCACGGTGCTGACGGTGCAGTGCGAGGGCGCCGAGTTGCTGACGATCGAGGGCTTCGCGCAAGCGGGCGAGCTGCACGCGCTGCAGGAAGCGTTTCACCTCGACCACGCGCTCCAGTGCGGCTTCTGCACCCCGGGAATGATCACCCGTGCGTACCGCTTGCTCAAGGAAAACCCGAATCCCTCGGAAGAGGAAATCCGCTACGGGATGGCCGGCAACCTGTGCCGCTGCACCGGGTACCAGAACATCGTCAAGGCCGTGCAGTCGGCGGCGAAAAAACTGTCGGCGCAAGCCGCCGCCTGACACCCCTGTTGCACCCATCCAAGGGAGTTGAGCCATGCCCGGCGACCAAACGGAACTCGAACGCGAACTGAAACTTGAGGGAGTGGGAACGTCGCGCAAGCGCAAGGAGGACGCGCGCTTCATCCGCGGGCAGGGCAGCTACGTCGACGACATCAAGCTGCCCGGCATGCTGTTCGGCGCGATGGTGCGCAGCCCCTATGCGCATGCGCGGATCAAATCGATCGACAAGAGCAAGGCGCTCGCCGTGCCCGGTGTGGTCGCGGTGCTGAGCGCCGACGACCTCAAGCCCGTCAACCTGCACTGGATGCCGACCCTGGGGGGCGACGTGCAGGCGGTGCTCGCCGACAAGAAGGTGTGCTTCCAGTTGCAGGAGGTCGCCTTCGTCCTGGCGAACGATCGCTACGCGGCGGCCGACGGCGCTGACGCGGTGGAGGTCGACTACGAGGAACTGCCGGCGATCGTTGATCCGAAAAAAGCACTCGCTCCCGACGCGCCGGTCATCCGCGAGGACATCGCCGACAAGGACAACGTCGGCCACGGCCCGCGGACGCATCCCAACCACATATTCACCTGGGACGCCGGCGACAAGGAAGGCACCGACGCGGTATTTGCGAGCGCCCCCGTCACGGTGCGCGAGGAGATTCTCAATCCGCGCGTGCATCCGTGCCCGCTCGAGACCTGCGGCTGCGTCGCGTCGTTCGACAAGGTGCGTGGCCAGCTCACCGTCTACATGACCACGCAGGCGCCGCATCTGGTGCGCACCGTCGTCGCGATGCTCTCCGGCATTCCCGAGAGCAAGATCCGCATCGTCGGCGGCGACATCGGCGGCGGCTTCGGCAACAAGGTGCCGGTGTATCCAGGCTATGTCGCCGCCATCGTCGCGTCGATCGTCACCGGCGTGCCGATCAAGTGGATCGAGTCGCGCATCGACAACATCTCGACCACCGGCTTTGCGCGCGACTATCACGGCGTCGGCGAGCTCGCCGCCGACAAGGACGGCCGCATCAAGGCGCTGCGCTTCACCGCGCTCGCCGACCACGGCGCGTTCAACGCGCACGTCTCGGCAACCAAGCTGCCGGCGGGACTCTTCAGCATCTGCACCGGCTCCTACGCCATCCCCAAGGCGTATTGCCGTGTCGACGCGGTCTACACCAACAAGGCGCCGGGCGGCGTCGCCTACCGCTGCTCGCTGCGCGTGACCGAGGCCGTGTACCTGATCGAGCGGATGATCGATGTGCTCGCGCAGAAACTCAACATCGACAAGGCCGAGATCCGCCGCCGCAACTTCGTGAAGGCCGAACAGTTCCCTTACACCACCGCGCTCGGCTGGACGCTCGACAGCGGCAACTATCAGGTCGCCCTGGAAAAGACGCTCAAGGCCGTCGACTACGAGGGCTTGCGTCGCGAACAGGCGGAAAAGCGCGCCAAGGGCGAGCTGATGGGCATCGGCATTTGCACCTTCACCGAAATCGTCGGCGCCGGACCGACCAAAGTCTGCGACATCCTCGGCATCGGTCTGTTCGATAGCTGCGACATCCGGGTCAATCCCACCGGCAGCGCGATCGCGCGGCTCGGCACGATGAGTCAGGGACAGGGACACGCGACGACCTACGCACAGATCATCGCCACCGAACTGGGCCTGCCGTCAGAAGAGATCCAGATCGAGGAAGGCGATACCGACAAGGCGCCGTATGGCGCAGGGACCTGGGGCTCTCGCTCGACCCCGGTCGCCGGCGCCGCCGCGGCGCGCGCCGCACGCAAGATCAAGGACAAGGCGAGGAAGATCGCCGCGCACCTGCTCGAAGTGGGCGAGGGCGACCTCGAATGGAACGTCGACCGTTTCCGGGTGAAGGGCAATCCGAGCGAAGCCAAGACGATGAAGGACATCGCAATGGCCGCCCACACCAGCAACCTCCCCGACGGCATGGAGAAGGGGCTCGACGCCACCGAGTATTACGATCCGCCGAACATGACGTTCCCGTTCGGCGCCTACCTGTGCGTGGTCGACATCGACAAGTTCACCGGCGAGACCAAGGTGCGCCGCTTCTACGCGCTCGACGATTGCGGCACGCGCATCAACCCGATGATCATCGAGGGCCAGATCCATGGCGGTCTCACCGAAGCATTCGCGGTCGCGATGGGGCAGGCGGTGCCGTTCGACGAAAACGGTAACCATCTCGGCAACAGCCTGATGGATTATTTCCTGCCTACGGCGGTCGAAACGCCGAAGTGGGAAACGGATTTCACCGTAACGCCGTCGCCGCATCATCCGATCGGCGCCAAGGGTGTGGCTGAGTCGCCGCACGTGGGCGGCATCCCGTGCTTCACCAACGCGGTGGTCGATGCATTCGCACACTTGGGCGTCACGCATATGGACATGCCGCACACGTCGTACCGGGTGTGGCAGCAGTGCAAGGCGCTGGGGATCAACAAGCGATGAGCGCGCCGTGAAGGTCCGCCTCGAGCGGACGTTCGCCATGCCCGCGTCCCCCGAGCTCACGTGGGCGCTGCTGCAGGACATCGAGGCGGTGGCCGAGTGCATGCCGGGTGCGGCGATCACCGAACGTATCGACGCGCAGCATTACAAGGGCACCGTCGCGCTGAAGGTCGGCCCGGCGTCGCTCAAGTTCCGCGGCGAGATCGAAGTCAAAGAGCTGGATGCGGCGGCCCGCACGCTGCGCCTCCTCGCCAAGGGTACCGACACCTCGGGCTCTTCGGCCGCATCCATGGACCTGACCGCGCGAGTGGAAGCGGCCGACGGCGGCCTGAGCCGCCTGGTCGGCCAGAGCGAAGCCTCGGTGAGCGGCAAGGTGGCAGCGTTCGCCGCTCGCATGATGGAAGCGCTCGCCGACCAGATCCTCAAGCAATTCGCCGCGAACTTCGCCGCGCGCCTCGCAGCGCAGCAACCTGCCTCGCCGCAACCACCCGCCCCGGCCGGCGCCGCGGCGCCGGGGGCGGCCGGAGCCGTGGCCGCTGCCGCCCCGCAGCGGCAGGAACTCAACGGCATCGCGCTCCTCTGGACGGTCCTCAAGGATTGGCTGCGCGGACTCTTTGCGAAGAAGCCGGCGTGAACGACGCGTCGCCACGGATGGCGGAGGTCGCCACCCTGCAGCAGCAGTTGGCGAGTGCCGGCTACATCGCCGAACGCAGTCTTGCCGCGGCGCTGCTGCTGATGATCGACCTCAAACGGCCCCTGCTGGTCGAAGGCGACGCCGGAGTCGGCAAGACCGAAGTCGCGAAGGCGTTGGCCCAGGTGCGCAGCACGCGGCTGATTCGCCTGCAATGCTACGAGGGGCTGGACGCGCACGCGGCGATGTATGAATGGAATTACCAACGGCAGCTGCTGGCGATCAAGCTGCTCGAGAACGATGAGCGCAGCATGGCGCTCAAGGAGCAGGACATCTTTTCCGAACGCTACTTGCTGAAGCGTCCGCTGCTCGAGGCGATCGGCTGCGCGCAACCGCCGGTGCTGCTGATCGACGAGGTCGACCGCGCCGACGAGGCGTTCGAAGCGTATCTGCTGGAACTGCTCTCGGATTTCCAGATGTCGATCCCCGAGCTGGGCACCGTGACGGCGACGACGATCCCGCTGGTCGTCGTGACTTCGAACGGCACGCGCGAATTGTCCGACGCGTTGCGCCGGCGCTGCCTGTACCAGTACGTCGATTACCCGTCGTTCGAAAAGGAGCTCGCGATCGTCGAAATCCGCGCCCCGCAAGCGGCGGGCGAACTCGCGGGCCAGGTGGTGCAGTTCGTGCAAAGCGTGCGCCGGATGGACCTGCAGAAAAAGCCCGGCATCGCCGAGACGCTCGACTGGACTGCGGCGCTGTTGCGCATGGGGATCGCGACGATCGCCGAGGACGGCGCGGAGCAGCTACTCGAAACGCTCGCGGCGCTCATCAAGACCCGCGACGATCGGACGGCGTTCACGCGCGAGGTCCTCGCCCGGATCGCGGCCACATGCTGATCACCGCGCCGATACCGGCCGCGCTCGATCCCGCCGCGACCTTGCGCTCCCGCCTGACCGGCTTCAGCGGCTTCCTGCACGCCAATGGCTTCGGCGTGGGCGGCGGTGATTCCGCGCGCGTGCTGGCAACAGCGGCGCAGGTCGGCATCCTCGATCGCGAGGTGCTGCGCTGGAGCCTGAAGGCGCTATTATGCGGACGGGTCAGCGAATGGCGGCGGTTCGATCCGTTGTTCGATGCGTACTTCCTTCCTCCCAACAGGAAGGCGTTCGTCGAAGGCGCCGTCGACACGCCGCGCCAGCACGCGCCCGCCGGTGCCGCGGACGACCGCGGCGAGGCTTCCCCCGCGAAGCGCTCGAAGAACGCGCGTGACGAGCCGCTCCTGGCGGCACACTATGGCGCGAGCCGCGAAGAATCCCTCGCAACGACGGACTTCCGCGAGCTCGTCAATGCCGATCACGTGCGCGACATCGAGGCGTTGATGCGGCGCTTTGCGCGGCGTCTCAAGCACTTGCAATTGCGCCGCGAGGCACGGGCGCTGTCCGGACGAAGGATCGATCTGCCGGGGACGATCCGGCGCAGCGTCGAGCGCGGCGGCACGCCGCTGTCGCTCGCCTGGAAGGACCGCCGGCGCATTCGTCCGCGGCTCGTCCTGCTGCTCGACGTGAGCCGCTCGATGAGCGCATACAGCTTTTTCTACCTGCGCCTCGCGCGCGCGCTGTCGGCCGAGCTGGCCGATGTGCACAGCTACATCTTCCACACGCGGATCACCGCTGTCTCCGAAGCGCTGCGCGACGCCGACCCGTGGCGCGCGCAGGAGAAGATGCACCTGATGGCCGCCGGCTGGGGCGGCGGTACGCGGATCGGCGAGTGCCTGCGCGCTTTCAACCGTGACCATGCGGCGCGCCGCGTGCATTCGCGCACGGCAGTCATTATCGTGAGCGACGGCTACGACACGGGCGAGCCGGAAACGCTCGCCGAAGCGCTCGTCGGACTGCGCCGGCGCGCCCGGCGCATCGTCTGGATCAATCCGCTCGCCACCCGCCCTGGATGGAGCCCGACCAGCCGCGGGATGCAGGCTGCCCTTCCGCATGTCGACCTGCTCGCTCCGGGCGCCGATCTCGCGACGCTCGAGCACGTGCTGCCCGACATCATCGAGACATTGCGATGACCGCCGATGAGATCCTCCAGCTCGCGCAGTCGCTGAACGGGCGCGACGAGCCCTATGCGCTGGTGACCGTCGTGCGCGTAGCCGCGCCCACATCGGCGTATGTCGGTGCGCAGGCGATCGTGCGGCGCGACGGGACGATCGAAGGCTGGATCGGCGGCGGATGCGCGAAAGAAGTGGTCATCGAGGCCGCGAGGCAAGCGATCTCGAGCGGCGAGCCGAGGCTCGTGCGCATCACCAACGACGACCATGCGCCTGAAACCGGTGTCGAGCAGCACGCAATGGCGTGCGCGAGCAATGGCACGATCGAGCTGTTCATCCAGCCGTACAGCCCACGGATATCGCTATGCGTTCTCGGCGACACGCCGGCCGCCGAGGACGCGCGCTTTTTCGCGCAGCGTCTTGGCATCCGCCTGGTCGCTCTACCGGACGAGGCACCGGTCGTGCTGATCGCGACGCAGGGCAACGGCGACGCCGAGGCATTGGAGCGCGCGCTCGCCGGTGCCGCGCGGCACGTGCTGATGATCGCGAGCCGCCGCAAGGCGGACAAGCTGCGCGAGGTGATGCGCATGCGCGGCATCGACGAAACGCGCCTCGCGCGCCTGCAGGCGCCCGCCGGGCCCGATGCGGGCGCGAAGACGCCGGCCGAAATCGCGCTGGTGGCGATGACCGGAGTGCTCGCGTTGCTGCGCGGCCGTGGTGTGGCGAATGATCAGCCCGCTACGCACGAAACCCGCGACGCCGCCGGCAGCGCGATGGATGCGCCGTCAATGGCAGGAATCGGCGCAGTTGCGGAAACCGCGGCAACGTTCATCAACCCGGTGTGCGGGATGGCAGTCTCGATCACCACCCCGAAGCACGTCGAAACATTCGATGGCGACGACTATTATTTCTGTTGCGACGGCTGCTGGGAGACGTTCAAACAGAATCCGGCGAAATACGCGGCAATCCGCCGCGTATCGATGGCAAAGGTGTCCGCATGAGATGGTCTGCTGTGGTGCTGGCGGCCGGTAACTCCTCGCGTATGCAGGGGCGGCACAAGATGGTGTTACCGGTCGGCGACAAGCCGGTGATCCGGTACACGGTGGAGCGCGTCGTCGCGGCAGGGCCGCAGGAGGTTGTCGTCGTGACCGGCTACAAGGGCCGCGATGTGGTCGCTGCGCTGGCGGATCTGCCTGTCACGCTGCAGCCGAATCCGCGCTATGAGGAAGGTCAGATGACGTCCTCGGCGATCGGTGTCGGCGCGCTGACCCGGGCCACCGACGCGGTGATGATGTGCCTGGGTGACATGGTGCTGCTCGAGCCCGGCGACTACGCGGAACTCGTCAGCGCTTACGTTGACAAGACCGACCGTTCCATCGTCATCCCCTATTTCGGCGACCAGCGCGGCAATCCGATCCTGTTCGCTTCGAGCTACGTGCACGAAGTCGCGATGGGCGAGCGCCACATCGGCTGCAAGAAGCTCGCGAATGAATATCCGGACGACGTGTTTCGCTATGCCGTGACGCACGATCGGTACACGACCGACATGGATACGCCACAGGATTACGCGCGGATCCTGGAGCGTCTCGGGTTGGCGGAGCACGCCGTGACACGCTGAAAATCTCCGCTGGCAAAGCGACGACGCGAAACGCCGTCGTCCCGCGGGTGCGAGACCAAGCCTGCGCCCGAGCCGCTTTCGCGGGGCAGGGTCGCGGGAATCCAACTTGACCCCGGGTCTACCCTAAGATCTGCAAAACGCGATGACGATTGCGCAAGCCGGCAAGGCGTGGCAAGGATCTCGTTTCGAGGCACGTTAACGTTCCCCATGACCATGGTCGCGGCTACGGTCGTCGCTGCGACCGTGGTCCCGGTCGTCGCTGCGACCGCGGTCACGCTCGTCGCCGCGATGCTCCCCTTGGTCGTCCCTCCGAGCCTCGCCGTGGTCCTCACGATAGCGCGGCACATACTCTTTCTGGTACCAGTCATCATGCACGAAGTAGACCGGCTGACCACAGGCGTTGTACTGCCGGCAGTGTTTGCGCCAGTTCCTCTCGTGGCCCTGAGGCACGTGCAGATAGATCGGCTCGCGGACCTCGCCCATCGGCGCACGCTGGATCACGACCGGCTCCGCGTAGATTACTCGCGGTTCCGGCAAGTTGCCGATGTCGATGCGTCCATAGAAGCCGGGCTGGCCGACGGTGACTGATACGCCCGCAAGCGCGGGAGCGCTAGCCGCAGCCATCGCCGCCAGCCATAGGAAACGCTTCATGTTCTTGCTCCTTGTGAGTAGTTATCCTCGGGTGCGAAGACTATAGGCCGATGTACTCGATTATCTCTGTGCGGTGGCGTACGCACGTGCACCGTTGTGCTAACCGGCGAGTCATGGGCAAGGCAATCAGCCCGCCCATGCGTGAATGACCTGCCGAGGAGCACCAGAGCCAAAGCGATGAATTGAATTAAGGATCGGACAGCATCTTTGACGCGTCTTGTAACGAGCTCCTGCGCCGTGGCGGGCACCCTCGCCTAACTAAGCGAGCCGGCCTGGCGTGCAGCGTGTTGTTGCGTATGGATGCCTTGCAGGCGATGCAGCACTCAAGAGATCAATCGCCTCGCGGTAGCGAGCGGTTCCGGCAAACCGCGTCTATCGGTCCCTATCCTCTCGCTGGATGCCGAAATCGAGTCGCCGGCCCAACCCATTCGTGATCATCTGCACAATGATCCCGGCTTGAAGGACAAGCGAGCGTTCCATGACAGCGCCTGGGAGACACGCCCGATGGCAGCGCCGCCGGCGTCAACCTCTAGTTAGTCCTGCAGTAGATGCGCGCTGTTGATGTAGCATATGGCTTTGACAACGCTCGGCTGACGCGGCGCGTGCTGCCTACACCCATTCGGGCTGCCGCAGGCCGGAAGGCGTAACGCTCGTGAACGATTCGAACCCAGCGTCATGCTGGTCGAGCCTTGCGCTGTGGGGTAAAGCCGGCGCCAAGCTGACTGCGCCGAATGATGCATGGGTCTGAGAACGTCGTGTTCCCCCGGGCGCTGCAGGCAGCGGCCTGGATCTCAGCTAAACGGATGGCGCAATGCATGAACGTGCAAGCTAAATTAGGACCGGCCTGGCGCATGCTGCGCATCGCTTTGGTCGCTGCGGCCGCGCTGCTGGTTGTTTATGCCCTGGCCGGGTTTCTGCTCGTGCCGTGGCTCGCGAAGCGCGAGCTGCCCCGCTTGGTCGAGGAGCAATTGCAGTGCCGCGCGCGCATTGGCGAGATCGCATTTAATCCGTTCACGTTGAAATTGCGCGCAGACGATTTCGCGCTCGAAGAAAAGAATGGCAAGCCGCTGCTCGGATTCCGCCAAGCTGCCGTGGATCTCGAATGGAGTTCGCTCGTTCGCCGTGCCTGGGTGCTTGCGGAGATGCGGTTGGTAAGACCTGCGGTACGGGTCGAAGTGTCGAAAGAGGGTCTTGTCAACCTGGCCGCGCTGGCGCCGCCTTCCGATAAGGGCGCGACAAAATCCGCGCCTCTCAGGTTCGCCGTCCGCCGCTTCGTCGTCGAAAACGGCGACATCAGCTTCGATGACCGGCGCGAAGGGTACGCGAACCGGCTGGAAGGGCTGTCGCTCGAACTCTCGTCGCTCTCCACGCTGAGTGCGGACAAGGGACCGTACACACTTGTCGCGCAGACTCAGGATGGGGCGACGTTGCGCTGGAAAGGCGAGGTTTCGCTGCAGCCGCTCGCCGCGTCGGGAACAATCGTGCTCGAACACGACGTGCTCGCCGGCCTGAACCCTTATCTGGATGACTTCGTAGCCGCGCGCGTGCTCTCCGGTCGCGCCGATCTCGAGGTGCCCTACCTATTCGCCGTCAGCAACGGCAAACCCGCGCTAGACATTCACGATGCGAAGCTGGTGATAAGCGAATTCGCCTTGGCAGCGGGCAAAAGCGAGACGCAGTTCCTGAAGTTTGGCCGGTTCTCGATCGAGGGCATAAAGCTCGATCTGCAGGCACGCCGCGCTTCGGCTACCGCGCTGCGCATCAGCGGCTTAGCGATTGCGGTGAACCGCGACGCGGCCGGCAAGCTGGACCTGGAGGCACTGCTGCCGGTGAGCAAAGGCGGCAGCGCGCCCGCGAACGCCGTTCCGCCCTGGCAGGTAACGGTCGGGGCGGTGCAACTCGATAATGGTAGCCTGGCGTTCGCCGATCGCGGCAGCGGTTTGACGCTCGGCCTGGAGCGGCTCACTGCGAAGCTTGCGGAAGTCTCATCGGACACGTCTAAACCGCTTTCCTTCGAGATCGCCGCTGCATTCGGCAGCGGCAAAATCGCCGCGCGCGGACGCGCCACACCGGCGGCGGGCACGCTGGAGGCGCATATCGAAGCCTCTGGCGTGCCGCTTGCCTTGTTGCAGCCGCTGGTGCCCCCCTACACGCGGGTCAAGCTTGCTTCGGGCGAAATCTCGCTTGCCGGTGATCTGCGCGCGGGAAGCGAACATTCGAAGCTCGCCTACACCGGATCGGCGGCGATGGCCAACGTCGCCATCAACGACGGCACGGGTGGGCGCTTGCTCGCCTGGAAATCGCTCGCCACCGGCACGCTGCAGGCCACGCTGCAACCGACCCGCGTTCAAATCGACGAGCTCCTCTGGAAAGCCCCGATGGGGAAGCTCGCGATCGCTGCCGATCAGACGACCAACGTGAGTCGTGCCTTTAGAGTCAAGGAAGTGGCACCTGCTCCGGCTGTGGCGAAGACTCAGGATCAGCCCGACCCAGGCTCCGCCCTGGCAGTGGCGGTCCGGCGTGTGCGGATCGAACAGGGCGGGCTCGATTTCTCCGACGACAGTCTGAAGCCCGGTTTTGCCGCCACCATCCGCGAGCTCGGTGGGACCATCAATGGCGTGTCGAGCGACCGCAGCACGCGCAGCCAGTTTCGGCTCGAAGGCCGCGTGGACAAATTCGGCTTCGCGCGGCTGTCGGGCGCGCTCAATCCATTCGCGCCACGGGACCGCACGGAGTTTCGCGTGCAATTCCGCAATCTGGATGTCACCACGGTCTCGCCCTACTCGATGAGATTCGCCGGATACCGCATCGCCTCGGGTCGCATGTCTCTGGACCTCAACTATCGCGTGCGCGAGAACCGGCTCGAGGGCGATAACAAGATCGTGCTCGAAAAGTTCACCCTCGGCGAACGGGTCGAGAACCCGGATGCGCTGAAGCTTCCGCTCGAGCTTGCCGTCGCCTTGCTGAAAGACAAGGACGGCAAAATCGATATTGCCGTGCCCATCTCGGGTAACCTCGACGATCCGCAGTTCAGCTACGCCGCGATCATCTGGAAAGCGCTCGGCAACGTGTTCGCGAAGGTATTGGAAGCGCCATTCAGCGCACTCGCGCACTTGCTGGGCGGCTCGGGCGAGGAGGTAGGCAACATCGGATTCGATCCGGGATCGAGCCGGCTGCTGCCGCCGGAGCAGGAGAAGCTTGAACGCATCGTCAAGGCGCTTGCCCAACGCACCGAGCTGAAGGTTATGATCCCGGGGCGCTATGACAGCGAGGCCGATGCCCGCGCCCTGAAGCGTGCGGGGCTGCGGCGTGAGATCGGCAAGCGCGCCGGATTCACCGCACCCGAGGAGGACGACGCAGGGCCGATCAGCATCGACGACCGGCCGACCCGCACCGCCTTGCGCGGCTTGTTCACCGAGCGTTTCTCGGCGGCCGAACTCAATAAGCGGAAGACGGAAGCTGAGACCAAGGCGCACGACGCTGCCGGGGAGCAGGGAAAACAGGCGTCAATACCCGTGCTGGAGCGGCTGCGCAATGTCGCTACCGGTGAACCGCAAGTGGTCGATGCGAGCGAATTTTACCGGACGCTCATTCGTCAGCTGGTCGACTCCCAGCCGCTCCCCGATAACGCTCTGCCTCAGCTCGCCGAAAAGCGGGCGGCGGCGATCGCCGCGGCGCTCAAGGCAGCCGGTGCGGATCCGCAGCACGTCGTCGAATCGCAGGCCGCGCCGATAGCGAATGCGGAGGCGAAGCGGGTCGAAGTGCAGCTCGCGCTGACCGCGCGTTGAACGCGATGCCTGGCGCAGCGGCACCTTCGATCTGGAGTCGTCATACAAACTTCGTGTTTTGTCCACATCTGCTCAGCAACTGACCCTGCTTCGCGCGGAAACATGCGTGGACTAGAGATGCAAAGACCTCCATCGAAAAAAGGCCAATGCATCCCGAGTAGAATACCCATTCACCAAGGAATGAGGGCCTGAGATGAAACGGGTGCACGTTGCTGTAGCAATGTTCTTGCGTGCGCTGCCGCGCGCCTGCACCATCGCGAGTCTCTGCGTCACGTTGACGCCCGCCCACGCCGAAGAAACAAGCATCAAGGAAAGCGCCAAGCAGGCCGTCAAGGCGGTGGACGCGGCGGCGCACGAAGTCGCAGAAAGCGCGAAGGAGGCAGCCAAGGAAATTGGACCGGCGGCAAAACGGGCGGGCAAGGCAATCAGCCAAGCCGCAAAGGATGGTGTGCAGGCAGTCAAGCAGGGCGGCAAGCGCGTCAAGCGCGCGGTCGTAGGCGAGCCCAAGGCCAACCCGGAGGAGTGAGACGAGCGCCGTTGTGCTGCTCTCTTCCGTCCGTAGCGTCCCGCCTGCCGGCTCGCCCGCTCCGCAACGCGCAAAGGAACACGGTGGACAGTGAAGCAACGTTCATTTGGGGCCTGTTGTTTGGCACCATCGGCCTAGCGTATTTCATCTACGGCAAGAAGCAACAGCGAGGCCTTCCCCTCGCCTGCGGTCTGGGGTTGATGGTATTTCCCTATTTTGTGTCAAACACCGTGCTGCTGGTCGTCATCGGTGCCGTTCTCTCAGCTTTGCCGTATTTTTTCAGGCAGTGAATTGATGTGAGGCTATAGAGCGCGAATGGCTCATCCAGCCTCATCCCCAGAGTGGAAATGGAGCAACGCGGAAGACACGATTAACTCCGTTGGAAATTGATCAATCCAACAGTCTTAATAACACCCTTCAGGTCCCGCGCCCTCCACGAACCGATTGGCTTGTCAGGTTTAACAAGCCTGCATCCTTAGATCTTGGAGCTCTCATGAGCCGCAACATTCTCGACGAAGCCCACGTTCATCCGATGATTCGCGAGAGGATCGCGAGCTACCACGCCGATATCGTGCACGAGGTACAGGCAGCGGTCGCGGCGGCGAATATTGTCGTTGTGGGCATGCAGCAAAATCCCTTTCCGCGAAGGGCAAGGCAGCTGCTGGACTCGCGTCGCCTGCCGTACCGATACCTTGAATATGGCAGTTACTTGAGCGAATGGCGCCGCCGCAGTGCCCTGAAAATGTGGACCGGCTGGCCCACTTTCCCGATGGTGTTCGTGAAAGGCGTTCTCTTGGGTGGGGCCAGCGAACTGGAGGCGCTGCTCGCCAATGGGGAGCTGCAACGCATGCTCTCATCATCATGATATCGACATTCGAAAGCGTGCCGGATAGCCGCCGGGTTGCAGAGCTCGCGGCATTCACAACGCTCTGATCCAGGCGAAGACCCAACAGAACCTAATCCCGAGTGGACTCGGTCGCGTAAAACAGCAAGCCCGCAACGGGGAAAGCGAAGCCGATCCAGCTCACCAGCGACCACCCGCCCTGTGCGTAGGCGAGGCTTGCAATGGAGGACCCGAGCGCGCCTCCCGCGAAGAAGATCGCGATGTAAAGCCCGTTCAGGCGGCTGCGGATATGCGCACCGAGTGCGTAAATGGCGCGTTGACCCAGCACTACATTGGCCTGGGCGCTGAAATCGAGCAGAATCCCGGCCACCAGCAGCGCCGGCAACGACCCGGCGCCTCCGACCAATGCCAGCAGGAACGACACGGCGCCTAACACAAGCGCAACACCGGTCGCCAGGCGGGTCCAGCCGCGGTCGGCCAAGCGGCCTGCGATCGGCGCCGACAGGGCGCCCGAGACACCGGCCAACGCGAACAGCGCGATGCCGCGTTGGGTCAAACCAAAAGTCGGACCGGACAGCAATAGTGGGACCGCGGTCCAATAGAGGCTGAACGCTGCGAACAGCGCCGCCTGGTAGGCTGCACGCCGGCGCAACAGCGGCGTGTCGCACAGCAGAGCCCACAAGGATGCGATCAGCTCGACATAGCCATGATCCGCGAGCGGGCGCCGCTGCGGCAGCGAGCGCCGCAGGATCAGGCCGAGCACGGCCATCAGCACGGCCGAGGCGGCAAACACCGCACGCCAGCCGAACGCACTGGCGATCAAGCTGGACACGGGGCGGGCCAGCATGATCCCCGTCAGCAAGCCCCCCATGACATTGCCGACCATCCGCCCTCGGCTCGCCTCCGGTGCCAGATGGGCCGCAATGGGTATGAGCATTTGCACCGTCACCGACCCGAGGCCGATGAATAACGAAGCCGCCAGAAACCACGGTGCCGATTGAGCGACGGCTGCTACGCCCAGCGCGCCGACGACTCCGCCCAAGGTCCGGAGAACGAGCGTGCGGTTCTCCATTAAGTCACCCAGCGGGACGAGCAAGATGAGCCCGACGCAATAACCTGTCTGGGTAAGCGTTACGATGAGGCTTGCGGCCGACGGATCGAGCCCGATCGCAGGCGCGATCAAGCCGATCAACGGCTGTGCGTAGTACAGGTTCGCGACGATCAGCCCGCAGGCGCCGGCGAGCAGAACGATCATCGAAGCCGACGCGCCGCTGTCCGTATCGGGCAGGACGGGCGAGCCCCCAGTTTGCGTCGTCATCGGCTGATGGCGCTGAGCGCGCTAACGGCGAACACCACGCGTGCGGTAGCGGGCGCACACCGGACACTCCTGTTTGGTTCTACGATTCTTGCTCCAGCGATGTTTTCAAAGTAGGCAGCATGCCTGGATTACGACGCCCAAGTCGATCATTTGGTCGATAGTAGCTGTGGCACCTTACCGGAATCAATGGCGAGGATCGAGAGTTTCGGCACCTTGAAGCGCTCGCCTGCAAGGTCACGCGGACTCACGCTCATGCGCGGATTCCCGGAGTCGCGCACTACTTCGAAGGTCGTGTGCTCCTACCTGTCCGTCATCGCAGATCCGACCGGCGACGTCGTTCACGACAGCAGCGGCGACTATGTGGGGAAAGATCGTGAAGGCCCTGGTCGAGGTCCGATAACGGCTGTGTCGCTCGGGTAGCCGTAGCAATCGGCGGCTTTGCGGGAATAGGACGCGAGCGATTTGCGATTCCGTGGAGTCCGAGCGTCCCCGATCTGCAGGGCCAACGCTGCGCACCCAGACCTAGGTTCCCTGCCAGAACCCTATCGCAAGAAAATAAATGGTCCGCAAGTGAGCAACAGTCGCCGTCGCACCACAAAACGGCGCTGCGCTCGTTTTGGTTTTAGTGATCACCGCCCACGCGCAATGCGTGGCAATAGTGCCCCGGCCGTGGGCTTTGCAGGTTTTTCGTCAACGCCGCGTGTTTGTTGCATTCCCGCAGATATCCACCAAGCTGGGGGAACCTCGCAAAACCGGATCTTGGCATCGGGATAGTGCTGCCTGATGACCTCTTCCGCCACCAGCTGGCTAATCGCGGCGATTCGCCCGCACAGAAACAGTTCCTCGCCGCATTCGGCGGACCGGCGACTGCTCACCCAGTGATCGAATGGCAGGTTGCACCCGCCTTTGAAGAAGCTGCCGCTGCTGCACCAACCGGCCATGAAACACGCGTCCATAGTTCGTCCCCCCCCTTTGAGATTCAGGCCGAAAGCCATGGGCCTCGCCGCGTTGTCTCGGCTTAACGACGTTAAGAACCCGGTTGCGCACTATTGCGCGACAGATAGAGAACCATGGTTGAAGCTCCGTTACCCTGATCGATGTTGTTGACCGTTATCGTCGGCAAGCTCTGTGAGACCTGCTGGGCGAACATAGGCAAGAACTTCGCCAAACCGCCCGAGCCGTCGTCACTGATTTCAACACGGCAGGTATCCGCCCGACATTCGATGTTGCGCATGTCGGGCCGCACCGTTTCGTCGCTGGTGAGGGCTTGTTGTACCAGGGAGGCGGTGCTCGAGGACCATCCAGGATTGGTCTTCTCCTTACGGAAGGCCGATTCGACGGACGCCATCTGTGCTTGGTAGTTTCTTTCCGCTTCCGCCCGTGCCACGGGGTCGGTGTGCGAGTTGGTGGCCGCTGGTGATCCTGCGTTTGCCACGACTTGCCGCGACATCTGTCGCTGGAGCGAGGAAACCTCTGCCCTGAGCAACGCAACCTCCTCCCTCAGGGCAGCAACATCATCCGGTTTCCCCTCCGGCTGCGGACTTTCCGGACCTTTTGGAAGTACAGCGTGTGCCACGGCCGGCAGAGAAGGCTCGGCAACCGCCCTCACAGCTATGGGCTCCTCTCCTGGCGCTCCCACCAAACCAAAGGTGAAGTAGATTCCCGCACCAAGCACGGCGGCGCCCGCTAGCAGAACATGCCGTAGTTCCATGAGGTCGGTCCTTTCTTTTGCGTCTAAGTACGTTGGTCAGACTCGGGCTTCCGGTGTGCTATTGAACGACGTCAATGTCGTAGATCGTGCCTTGTGCGCTGCCCGGAAGACCGCAAATCAGGCTCGCTGCGGCCCAATTGGGCGCCTGGGGCGACGCAAGCGAAAGTAAGCGGTCATACGTGCCACCTGCCGTGAACGACGTCGATCCCATGAAGGCGCCCGTGTAGTTATAGCTGTACAGTGTGCAAGTCGTGGTCGCTGCGCCGGAATTCTTGCCATCGACATAGACCGTCAGCGTATTGGTGGAGGTCGGCGACCGCACGATCGGACAGACCACACTACGCGGACTCACATTGAGGTTTCGCGTACCGTTTGGCAGATAGTCGATATCCAACACCTCCGAGGCATTGAAGTTTTTGCAAATCGTTCCGGAATGGTTCAAGTTGGTAGCCTGGGCAGTGGTAGCGACGCCGATTGATCCGAACGCACCTACGGCAAGCGCTAAGCCCAATGTGATAACTGATTTCATGATTTATCTCCTTGATGATGGACAGTGGTCGATGCATGCCGAGCTCTCCCACCCCGGTCACCGTGTCGCCGACGAACTAGCTACGAATCAACGTATTAGTCGACACGATGTTGCAATCCCCGAAGCTGGTTGAGGTTCGTACACGGTGACACTGACAAGTTGGTCGTCGGCCTTCGCCCCGTGCTGACCGCACCCATTTGGTAGGTGCCCGGGCGGTGATTGGCCTCAAACTGGCTGTCGACGTCACGAGTCAATATAGGTAGCGGATCCCTGGCCCCGATACCCCTGCCCCGGGGGGTATCGAACAAATGGCTCAGCGGATCCGCAATGCCGTCGAACGCCGGGAGGCCTGACCGAAGGAGTGGCAAGGAACGCGGTTGCATCGTCTTGCCGGAGTTCGTCGATGTCTGACTGGAGCATCGGTGACTGAGGCAATCGGGGCGAGCCTCTGTCGATGCGCTCTGGAACGTTCTGGACGATGGGCTCATGTAGACGAGCAATTCCGGCCCGCGCTGCAAGTCGTCGCTTCTGATTGCCGACCCGTCGCCCCGAACGACTCTCATCTTAGAGTCGATCATAAGACGATCGATCAGCGCGAAGGACTCGCCTTTTGTTTACGCGGCTAGCGCAGAAGCAAGGGAGCCGTCCGCCGCAAAGAAGGCCTGATGGCCCTCTCCTTAATCACTCCTTAATCCGAGCCGCGCTGTAACGCGCCGATCAAGATCGCCTTTTTTCTCGCGCACGCATTGGGAGAGGACCATGTTTTGCACTCATCATCTTCCCCTAGGGCAGGATGCCCTGCTGTTTTAATGAGATGCATGAGTCGTGACTTGAGCCGATGGATGGGTCAAGGGCCGAATGCCTTTCGATCGACCCAAAGGGGAGCCTGGAACCCGCGCGTGGCAGACATTCGAACGTCAAGTTTTCACGGGCACCGAAAGTGCGGTTCACTATTTTTTAAGAATGGTTCACGCCGAATGCTTCCCCGAACCATTGCTTCTTTCCTTTGCCATGGAAGTCAGTTTGGCCTGTAGCGAGGCGTCAAGAAACGGCCCAACCTCCAGCCTATGCTTGCTGGGAATGTTCTCGACGCAATCGAGGTATTCAATCTCTTCCTTCCTTGCCCCTTCATGATCGCCTTTTTCGAGAAGGACGATCGCTTTCGCCTTGTGGCGTGCCGCCAGGGCAGCCAGTTTGTACGCTCTTCCTAGTTTCATTTTCTACTCCAAGATTTCCTGATCCGTAAGGACTTGTGCCGGTACCCGCCCCTTACCGGAGCCTTTAGAAAAAAGGCCGACGGGTTAGTCGTCAATCCAATCGAGGCTTGATGCCCCTGATGTTTGTGAATGAGACGACGCCAAGGATGTGGTCGGTTTCGTCGCTTATCGGAATGGCCCGGAAGCTGTAGCGCTCGAACATTTCGATCGCGTCGCGCAGCGTCTCTTCCGGACCCAGACTGATCACGTTGTCGGTCATGATTTCCGCGAGTGTCTGATCGTCGTCGGCCATGATCAATTCGCGCACGTCGACTACACCGAGCAACGTGTCGTGTTCGTCGACGACGTAGACGTACATGACGACGTCCTTGCCCCTGGCCAACTGTCGATAGTCACCGATGACGCCTTCGGCGAGGGTGATGGGAGGCAGTTTGATGAAGTCCTGGGTCGCATACAGCAGAATATTTTCGTCATGCTTCGCGATGATCTGCTGCACCTTGGGCGCGCTATCCTGGTCGATCAGCTTGAGCAGCTCTTCGGCCTCGGCACCCGGCAGGATCGCGAGAATGTCGGCCGCCTGCGCTGGGCTCATTTCATTGATCAGCTGCGCGGCGCGCTGCCGTTTGATCGCACTGATCAGCTCGCGCTGCACCCGCGGTTCCACTTCCTCCAGCGTGTCCGACGCGAGCTCCGGTTCCAGTTCATTGAACACGGCAAGCCGCTGCTCGCCGTCCAGTTCTTCAAGAATATCTGCCAGGTCCACGGGGTGGATGTCGTGAATGTTCTCCTTGAGGACATTCAGCTTCACGTGCCCCTTGAACATTCCGATCTTCTCCGGCAGAGGCTGCACATACATCCAGGAGACCGTCGCGCTCTTTTCATGATGGTTTGCGAAGAAGGTGGCGAGTTTCTTTAAGCCCATGCGGCGCAACAGGCGGTTGCGGCTGAAGTCGACTTCGCTCGCGTACAGCTTGTGGTTCTGCAGCGCTAGTTTGACGTCGTAGACCACCTCGACCTCGTGGTCGTCCATATCCAGAATCTTCTTGTCCAGGATGTGCGCCTTCAGAAGGATTGCGCTGTCGGGTACCGGCTTTTCGAAATCCGCGATGCGATCGACATCGGCGACAATTTCGGTGTTGGAGATCAACTTAATCTTTTCCCACGGCAGCAGCAGCGATGGGTAACCATACGAACGGCCGACCACAAGGTGGCTCACCTCCGGCAATTTTCCGGTCTCGACAATCACGAAATCGTCGAGCCGGCCCACCCGCTCGGATTTCAGGTATACGCTGCGCCCCAGGATTTCGCTCAGGAAGAACTCTTTTTCAAGTACGGTAACCATTGCTGTCCTCTCTCAGTGCAACAGCAAAATGAATTTGTATACCATCAGGCTCACCAGGAACAGCAGATAGACGCGCAGCACAAGCAAGGAAACCCTGACCCCAGCCGACATCTCGATATGCGGCTTGCTGTAGCGCTGATTGATTTCGCGGATCTTCTGCGCAAGGTTTTTAAAGGCTTTAGCCATGTTCTAGCTCTCCGATTACTTATACAGATCCGGGAACATCACGCTGATCCCGTAGAGCGACGATAGAACAACGATCGCCAGCACGATGAAGCCGCCAATCAGATTCTCCCCGAGCGTGTTGCAGTACTCGCCCATGTGTTTCTTGTCATTGAGCAGGAGAATCAGGAATACCAGCGCGGCCGGGAGCAGCGTCACCGCGACCACCTGGACGAACAGGGTGATCAGCACCAATGGCGCGTCCGGGATCAGCACCACCAGTCCGGCCGTGACCAGAGTGAAGAAATAGCTGGCATAAAACCAGGGGGCTTCCTTGATCTTCTGATTGAGCGAGTGTGCCCAGCCGAAGATTTCGCCGAACGCCCAGGAACTCGCCAACGAGATGCAGATGGCCCCGAGCAGGCCAGCGTCGAACAGGCCGATCGCCATGAAGGTGCCCACCCAGTGGTTGGTCTTCAACAGATGCTCTGCCGCCTGCGAGGCACTGTCGATGTCAACGCCCTTCAGCACGGTGCCGGTGACGACGACGATGAAAATGGCAACCACAACGGTCAGCATCGAGCCGAAGAGTGTGTCGAACTTGCCCCAGGGAATATCCTTTTCCTGCAGCCCCTTATCCACCACCGAGCTTTGCTGGAAGAACAGCATCCACGGCGCGATGGTGGTGCCGATGTTGGCCATCAGAAAGAAGAACAATTCACCGTTGAAGCCGCCGGGGAAGTTCGGGATCAGGCCCTCCTTGAGGACGTCCGAAACCGACGCATTGACCATGAAGGCGCCCGGTATGTAGATCAGATTGAGCGCGCAAAACAGCATGGCGAGCTTTTCCCAAGTCCAGTAGCGGCCATTAATCACGATCCCGCCCATGAGCGCGACCACGCCGACCACGGTCGCCCATGGCGGTATGCCGAAAATTTGCAGCGCCGCTGTCATGCCGATGAATTCGGTAACGAGGGTCAGCCAGTCCACGAACATCAGGTCGATCAGCGAGAACCAACCCCAGAACGCACCGAACCCGTCGAAAATAGCCTCGGCGTGACCGCGCTTGGTTACCGCCCCAAGGCGCACCGTCATTTCCTGCACATAGTAGGCGACGGGAATAAGGATCAGCAAAAACCAGATCAGGTTGTAGCCGTACTTTGCGCCAGTGGCAGCGTAGGTCGTGATGCCGCCGGCATCGTTATCGGCGATCATCACCACCAGCCCAGGACCGGCAATGACGAGGTACAGCTGCACCGCCTTCATCCACTTGCGCAGCCTGTAGTAAAGCTTTGAGTAGAAATTCACGTATTCGCCCCTGCTTGGTTCAAGCCCCGGTCCATGAACTTTATACTTTGCGACAGATTTGTCACAGCCTTGTCCAGCGCCTGGGCGGTGCCGTCGCTGCGAGCGCCCGCGATATAAGGACCACTGGCAGCGGCAGCTCTGGCGAGGCGGCTGAAGGATTGAAGCAATGTTCTCAGATCGGCTTGCCATCGTTCAAATCGAGGACCTGCCCCGAGAGATGGGCGACCTGACCGCGAGCGGCGCGTCCTTCTCCGCTGTACGATCCTCGTGCCCCAAGCTGCGCGAGCCGCCCATTGGCACGGGCGAACTCGCCGATCGCCTGCGCGTAGTCGCTTTGCGCTCGTTCGAGGTGCGCTTGGCTGCGATGTGTGCCGCATCGAATTCACGGTGGCCTTCAAGCGTTACCCTCAGTATTCGAGGTGCAGCCGGAACGAGGCGACGCGGACCGGGCCACGGTCGCTGTTGTAGCCCGGATTACGGACGTACTGGAAATCCGGGCTGAGTTGGATGCTGATAGCTCCGTACTTACCGATTTGCACCCGGTAGTAGGCCTCGAAGATTTGCTCCGAGTCGTAGTTGATCCTGCCGTCGCCCAGCATGAAGCCTGCCCCGCCCGCGGCGAGGTAGTCCTTGTGGTCGGCGGAAAGGCCGTTGACCGCGATCGCCGCAGCGAGTCGGTCGGACTCGCGGCCCCAGTGGCTGCCCGCGATCTGGGCACCAAAAGTGAGCGTCCGATCGACTTCGGTGAAGGCGAAGGTTTCCGTCTTGCCGTCGTTCCAGCCGGCGCGCAGGAACAGGCCCGTCTCGCCAGCATCGGCAAGCGGTTGTTCAATGTTGAGCCCGAACCCGTACTTCTTCCGGCCGTCCCGGTCCTGGGCCGCGATGTCGGGGGCCATGCCGGCTGCCGCAGCGACGGCGAGGGCATCCCGATAAATGCCCATTCGCGCAACGTTGCGGTAGGCCAGCAGGCGGATCACCGCACCTGCCCCGTTCGGCGCAAGCGTCAGCTCGACATTCTCCCCGCGTGCCTTGCGCAGGGGTGCATCCAGGTCCTGACCATTGGCCTGCGCGGGCATCTGGAAGAGCCCCGCCTTCAGTGACCACTGCGGGCTCACGTAGCCGGCGACCAGTCCGTTGGTGTAGCCCCGCGTGTCGGCGGCGAAGTCCCAGGCGGCGTTGTTCCACAATGCCCAGTTCATGAACTGCGTGCGCGTTGTGTTGGCGTAGCGGTTCTTGTCGAAGTCATCCGACAGCGCCATCGTGCCGAGCTTGAATTCCAGCCGCCTCGCCGCTTCCTTGCCGGCGATCTGGTCCTGGCTCCGTTCGAGCTCGGTCACTTGATCGCCAAGCGGCACCATGTAGCGCAGGTAGCGACGGGCGACGTAGGGCCGCTTTCTTAACCCCGCACCGCCTTGCCGCACCACATCGCCATTGGAGAGCCCCCCCATCCCCACCGCATTGCTCACCCCCGCCCCCATGAACTTCTCGATGTCCAAGTAGGCCTGCAGGTTCCTGCTGACAGCCCAGCCGAAGTAGACGCCCACCGTGTGCGTGGACTCCGCGTCGCCGTCCGGGTTCAGGCTGTTCGGGCCCTGGTACGGGGAGCTCAGCGATGACTGGAACTGACGGATCCAGGTGTACTGGGCACCGACGAGCTGCGGCCAATCGGAGCTCGGGCCGGGTAGGCCGGCCTCTTTATCCTCTGCGCTCGCCTGGGGAAGAGACGGCACCGGGACGGCGTCCTCCCTGGGCAGTCCCAGCGCACCGGAGGTATCGGCCGCACTGACCTTTCCGCAATCCACGGCAGCGATGAGGGTCATGACGGCAACCTGCAATGCAACGTAGAATTTCTCTCTTTTGTTCATGACATACTCTTCCTGAAGTCGGGGTGCGAACGGCCGCCACCGGCCGCGTCCCTGCGGCAGCCATCCGCGTCATGGCGCACGCCCCCGCCTCTAGCGGGGCAATGGCGGACCGCCACGTTCACAACCTAAGGAAGGTGCGCAACGACGCTGCCGAAAGGCAGAGCCCGGACAAGACAATACAGAGTGAAGATGAAGCTTTTGCGCGCACCGTCCCGCTTATTTCAGCGAGACGGCGGCAAGGGGAAGCGGAACAACCGAGCCAGTGCGTCTCGCGATCTAACCAGCGATGGACTGAAAGCTACTGCAACTGTCCACGAGTGCCTCCATACAATATGATGGCGCGAAGTATTTTCCTTCTCGCGTAACCCTGTCAAGTAAAAAAAGGCGTAAAGATGCCTTCATCCGCAACGATTGCGTATCTCGCGCCAGACAGGGTTAAGGCATGAAGCAGTGCGGTGCCCACTCGAATTCACGGCAATTTCCTATGGATTCTCCTCATCGTTTTCTAAAGTTCGGGAACGACCTGGGTCTTCGGGTCCGCTTTGCTGATGAATCGCTGAAGACACGTCAACGGTAAGATAGCGAACTGAATTTGCATGGGAGTCGCTTGAATAAGACGAAAACGATGCGAGGGGCTTTGGTTTTTGCGCTGATCCTGGTTGCTGTTGCACTGACTTATTGGTGGCGTGAGCATTCCGCGCCTTCCGCAGCGAAGACGAGTGTGGAGCGAGCCGTACCAGTGAGAATCGCAGTGGCCGAGATGCGCGATGTTTCGGAAGTCATTTCGGTGAGCGGTTTCGTAACACCGGTGAACGTAGTCGACATTCGGCCCCAAATCACCAGTACGGTTCGTCGCGTCGACATCAAGGAAGGGCAGACCGTCCAGGTCGGACAGCTCATGTTCGTGCTCGATAGTCGAGGCGACGAGGCGAACGCGGATAAGGCGGGCGCGCAAGTAGGGAAAGACCAGGCGCTACTGGAGGACGCCCGCCGGACCCTCGCCCGCAACAGCGACTTGAAGGCTCGGGGCTTCGTCTCGCAAAGTGCCGTCGACAGCGCCAAAAGCAACGTCGATGCGTTGGTCGCCTCAGTCCGGGGCGACCGCGCGGCGGTTACGGGCGCAGGGGTGACAGTTGGTTTCTCAGCAGTCGCTGCTCCCATGTCGGGCCGCGTCGGTGAGATCAAGGTACACATAGGCAGCCTGGTGCAGCCCAACTCCACCCAGCCGATGACTACCATTACTCAGATTGCACCGATTGATGTCGCCTTCAACATTCCGGAGCGGGAGGTACAAAAATTGCTTAAGGCTCAGCGCGCCGGCGCAGTACCCGTAACGGCGCGGATAGAAAACCGTACCGTGAGCGGCCAGTTGTCCTTTGTGGACAGCGCAGTGGACTCGGCGACGGGAAGCCTTAGGGCCAAGGCGCGATTTGACAACCGTGACAGTCTGCTCTGGGCTGGAACGCTAGTGAACGTGGACCTTTCGGTGCGTACGCTATCGCACGCGGTGGTGATCTCGCCGCGTGCTGTGCAAGTCGGCCCCAAAGGACAGTTCGTCTACCGCGTTGAACCTGACGGTACCGTGTCTTCGCGGCCGATAACAGTGGACTACCTCACTGGTGATCTGGCGGTCGTGCAAGGCGTGGCGGCCGGAAGTCGCGTGGTCATCGAGGGCGGGCAGAACCTGCGGCCCGGAATAGCCGTTACGGTTGTGCAGGCGGACAATCAATCATGACGCCTTCGGAATTGTGCATCCGTCGTCCCGCAATGACGGTGCTGCTGTCGTTATCCGTGGTTGCAAGCGGCGTGATGGCCTACCGATACCTGCCCATTGCTGCGTTGCCTAGCTTCAACACGCCAATCATTCTCGTTTCCGCTGACCTGCCCGGCGCCGGGCCCGAAGCGATGGCCTCTTCGGTAGCCACACCTTTGGAGAAGCAATTTTCCACGATTCCCGGGATCGCGGTCATGAGCTCGACCAGTTTCCAGGGAACCAGTGACCTCACCCTGGAGTTCGATCCAGGTCGCAACATCGACGCCGCGGCGGTCGATGTGCAGGCAGCGATTCTTCGCGCCGCGCGCAGTCTTCCCCCTGAACTCACGCAGCCTCCGGCATACCGCAAAGTCAATCCCGCGGACGCGCCGATCTTGCTCCTTGCCATTACTTCGCCCTCGATGTCGCTCCCCGATCTCGACGATTATGCCGAGAACCTGATCGCGCCATCGCTATCAACGCTGAACGGCGTCGCACAAGTCGCCGTCTTCGGACAGAAGAAGTATGCAGTTCGGGTCGATGTGGATCCGAAAAAGCTCGCAGCACGTAACCTCACACTGGATGATGTCGCCAAAGCAATCGACGCGGCGAATAGCAATTCTCCACTTGGAATCCTGCGCGGCCCGTACCAGACGCTGGTGCTGGAAACCAACAAACAGCTACGCCGGGCCGCGCAGTTCGCGCCGCTGATTGTAGCCACGTATAGCGGAGTACCGGTGCACCTCTCGGACGTGGCGACCCTGCAGGATGGCATCCAGTCGACCACGACCGACAGCTGGATCAATAACGAGACCGCCATCGTGTTATCGATACTGAAACAGCCGGACGCGAACACCGTCGCGACGGTCGATGGCATCCGCGCGACCTTGCCTCGCCTCGCGAGCCAGATGCCTGGCTCGGTCAAGATTCAAACGCTCAACGATCGCTCGGCGTCGATCCGCGATGCGGTTCGCGACGTCCAGTTCACGCTGCTGCTGACGGCGGCACTCGTGGTGCTGGTGATGTTTCTGTTTCTGCGGCACGTCGCGGTTACGCTCATACCTTCGGTGACGCTCCCCATCTCGCTCATCGGCGCGCTTGCCCTGATGTACTGGCTTGGCTATAGCCTCGACAATATCTCGTTGCTGGGTCTCACCCTTTCGGTCGGACTCGTAGTCGACGACGCCATCGTCGTGCTCGAGAATATCGTCCGACATATTGAGGCCGGCGAAGCGCCGGTCGAAGCGGCCCTCAAGGGCGCGAGGGAAGTGACGTTTACCATCGTGTCCATTTCGCTGTCGCTTGTTGCGGTTTTCATCCCCGTGTTTTTTATGCCGGGCGTGATCGGCTTGTTGTTTCACGAATTTGCCGTGGTAGTGATGCTCGCCGTGCTCGTTTCCGCGATTGTCTCGCTGACGTTGATTCCGCTCCTTGGCAGCCGCCTGCTTAAACCGGCGCACATCAAGAGTGAGAGTCGCTTGCTGATTCGATTCGAGCGCGGCTTCGAGGCGGTGCAGGGCGCCTATCAGCGCTCGCTGGATTTCGCCTTGCGCCATCGCCGGTCCGTATTGATTGTCGCGGTCGCAACTTTTTTCGGCAGCGTGTTCCTGTTCGTCGCGATTCCCAAGGGCTTTTTCCCGCAGGAGGACATTGGTCAGATTCAGGGCGTCGTCCAACCGGCCAACGATGCGTCGGTCGAAAGCATCGCGAGTCACCTGCAACACATTTCCGCACTGCTCCTGAGCAACGCGGCGGTCGATTCTGTCGTGGCCAGCGTTAACGATAACGCCGGACGTCTGTTCATAAACCTCAAAGCAAAGGCACAGCGTCCAGCGATGCCGGTTCTGCTCGATCAATTGCGCAAGGTCGCAGGCAATGAACCCGGTGCGGATACTTATCTTCAGGCGGTCCAGAACCTGCGGCTCGGTGGTCGCATTTCCAAGAGTCAGTACCAGTACGTCCTGCAGAGTGTAAACGGAGGGGAGCTCAACAGTTGGGCCGAACAGTTGCAGCAGACGTTATCTCACGATCCACGATTCCGAGACGTCAGCACCGATTCTCAACTCAACGGGCTCGACGCCCGCGTCGAGGTAGATCGCGACCGCGCGAATCTGTACGGCGTTTCGCTGGTCGATGTCCGGGCCGCACTGTTTAGTGCATTCGGCGATCGGAACGTATCGAACATCTTCACGTCGAGCGGAACTTACGAAGTCATTCTCGAAGTCGCCGCTCCCTACCGTCAGGACGAGACCGCGATCGGGCAAATCCAGGTGCGCTCGAAAGACGGACAGCTTGTCCCGCTCTCAAACATAGCTCACATCACTCGCGTCGCGGGGCCGACATCGGTCAACCATGCCGGGCAGCTGCCGGCGATTACGGTTTCCTTCGGTCTCGCTCCGGGAGCCACGCTCGGCGAGGCGACCCAGCTGATCGACGGATGGCAGCAGCGTGCGGGGCTTCCCCCGTCGATTCTTGCGGCCTACGCAGGTGAAGCAGCCGCGTTTCAGCAGTCACAGAGCACGCAGTTCGTCCTCATCGTAGCCGCGCTGCTGGTGATCTATGTCTTGCTAGGCGTACTCTACGAAAGTTACCTTCACCCCCTCACCATTCTGTCCGGCCTGCCCTCCGCGGCAATCGGGGCTCTGCTAACGCTTGAACTCGTCGGTCTGCAGTTAACGGTCATCGCGAGCATCGGGATCCTGATGCTGATCGGAATCGTTAAGAAAAACGCCATCATGATGATCGATTTCGCCCTTGCCGCACAGCGCGAGGGTCAGGCTGCGGAAGATGCGATACGGCAGGCCTGCCTATTGCGTTTTCGACCCATAACCATGACCACGCTGGCGGCGATGATGGGAGCCCTCCCTCTGGCCTTGGGGATTGGCGCTGGAGCCGAACTGCGCCAACCTCTCGGGGTCGCCGTGGTCGGCGGGTTAATTTTCTCGCAAGCCATTACGCTCTACATCACGCCTGTGTTGTTTCTTTACTTCGAGTCACTGCGTCACCTCTGGGGCGGTGCATCTGGTCGTGAAGGTGCTGCGTTAGGCTAGCTTCCCGTTCTCTCGCTTAGCCCGGCGCATCCCCATTTCAGTGGGTACGACGTTTGCCGACGCAGCGCTGTCCTTGAGGCGTTCTCTCTCGTGAACGCGATAGACTAAAGCGACGTGTGGCATTATTTCCCTCGATGCGGGGCGCCAAGCCAAGCGGCCGGTTCGGGGAATGGACGACTATCTCGCGGCAACCGTACATCCCGGTCGAGCCAGCCGCTAACCAACACCTGGCGCGGGGAACGGGTAGCCGTCAGGCGGTGGGCTGCCGCCAACGACCTGATCAATCAGCGTAATGCGCCGGCCTAATGTTTTGAAGTAGTCGCTGAATTCGCTCGCACCCTGGTTACTTTTTTCCACTTGGGTCGCTTTTTTTGCCAGGCTCACCGCCATTCTGGGTAAGCTCGCCATTGCCACCGGATAGAAGCGCAGCAAAAGTATCAGCCAAGCATTGAACCCCTTGTGGCCGCCGTGTCAGCAGCAAAAAGGCGCCTCACGTCGGAACCAGGGGGGCCGCCGGGCGAACGTGTGACCCGTCGCCGGCGGGTGACGACGCTCAAAGCCGCGGGGCGGCGTCACCCTTGGAACGACACGAAGTCGCTCAGCCGGCTGGCATCGCCTGCGCCGCAGGAGGTGCCTCGCGGCGCGTCGCCTCGATATGGGCGAGGCGCATCGGGCGCAACACGAACCAGGCCATCAATGCCGCGACCGCGTTCATCACGCTCGCCACAATGAACACCGCGTACCAGTTGCCGGTCATCGCCGTCAGCAGGCTCGACAGCGGCACCAGCAGCGAAGCCGTGCCCTTCGCCGTGTAGAGCAAGCCGGCATTTGCCGCAGCAAATTTGCTGCCGAAGGTATCGGCGCATGTCGAAGGAAACAAGCTATAGATCTCGCCCCAGGCGAAGAACACCGTCCCGCTCAATAGCACAAACAACAGCGGATCGCGCCCGAAGTGAAATAGCGCAAGGATCCCCACCGCCTCCAGCGAAAAGGCGATCAGCATGGTCTTTTCGCGACCGATGTTGTCGGACACCCAGCCGAAAAACGGCCGCGTGATGCCGTTGAGCACCCGATCGATCGATAGCGCGAAGGTCAATGCCGGCAAGGTGAGCCCGATCAGGCTCACCGGCACCTCCGCGATCTTGAAATCCTTGGCAATCGGCGCCAACTGCGCCACCGCCATCAAGCCCCCCGCCCCCACCAGCACAAACATCAAGTACATCACCCAGAACACCGGTTGGCGCACCACCTCCATCGGCCGGTAATCACGCCGCGTCTGCGGCACCGCCGGATTGGGCGACGGCGTCGCCGCCTTCTTCGCCAGCGCCGGGCTCAGCACATGGCGCGGATCGATCAGCGCCAGGGAGATCAGAAATACTATCAAACCCTGCCCAATGCCGAAATACAAAAAGGCCGATTCATAGCCGTTGGCCTTGATCAATGCGGAAATCGGCAGAATGGTCAAGGCCGAACCCGCCCCGAATCCCGCCGCCGTCAGACCGGCCGCCAAACCGCGCCGGTCGGGAAACCACTTCAGCGCATTGCCCACGCACGTGCCATACACCGCCCCGGCCCCGATACCACTGACCGCCGCCGCAAAATAAAGCAGCATGAGCGAGTCGGCATACGAATTCATGACCCAGCCCATCCCGCATAAAATCCCCCCCACCAGCACCACCAGACGCGGACCGAAGCGATCCACTAAATAGCCCTCGACCGGAACCAGCCAGGTTTCCGTCAACACGAAAATCGTGAACGCCACCTGAATCGCCGCTTTCGTCCAACCGTGCTTCTCCGCGATCGGATTCACGAACAACGTCCACCCGTACTGCAGGTTGGCGATCATCGCCATGCAAACTATGCCGAGAAACAGCTGGATCCATCGGTACGACGCCGGCCTGCTTGCCACAGCCGCCAATGTGCTCTCTGGTGTGTTCGTCATCTCCTCACTCCTTTTATTTGCGCGG
>DATNNK010000037.1:0-8099 GCA_035601875.1 Casimicrobiaceae bacterium
CGCCAGGGGCTGAACATGCAGATGGAGCCGGTCGTCAAGCGCCTCCAGGCGAATCAACCGCGGATTCAGGAGCTGGCGAAGTATGTTCAGGCGCCGTCGCCCGATTATCAGCTGGTGGTGCAGCAGATGATCGATCTGCGGGCGAAGTGCAAGTATTGATTTTGCACGAGGTCGGGAAATCGACATGGTGAGGAGCCGGATCGCCTAGGTCGCAGCGCCGACAAGCTTGGTCATTTGATATCCCGCGCTGGCGGCGACGCCGGTAACGAATGCACCCCACGCAATGTCGAGCAAGGACAGCGCCATCGGCCAGCTCTTGAGCGTCGCTAGATTACTCAGATCGTACGTTGCATAGGCAAGCGCGCCGAGCAGGGCGCCGAGCAGCGCGGCCTTGGCCAGCGACGCCGCGTCGAGCGCCGGCGAGATGCAAAAAATGACGATGCCTGCGGCGTAAAGCGCGTAGAAAATCACCGCCGCCGACCAATTCGGCTGGGCCAGCAACAGACCGCCGAGCTGAGACTGGTAGTAATCCTTGGCGATCCATCCCAGCCAGACGAAGTCACAGCAACAGAATACGACCAGCGTCGTCGCGTACGCGACCAGCATGCGGGTCATCGAAGTCCTCGATCGCGCTTAGCGAGGCATCGAACGGATCGAGACCGGGCCCGCCGCGAGCTTCAATCGCTCGCCGGTGTCGACAAGCTTGCCGTCGCGGACCGCGAAAACGCCGATGGCCCGCTCGACATCCATCTGCAACAGGACCTGTTTGCTGTCCTGGCTGAACACGACTCCCTGCGCGGCTTCGGCGCCCGCGATCTCGTTGGCCTTGGTGGCCCAACCATCCTTGATTTCGAACAGCAGCAACTTGCCGATCTTGTTGCGGCCGACGTTGTCGGTGGTCAGATTCGACCCCGCCATGCATGACACCGCGATCCAGCGGCCATCCGGAGAAATGGCCACGCCTTCCGGCGTCGAAGGCACTGAAATTTGCTGCACCGCCCGGAACGGGCGCTTGGACACATCGACCAGCGTCACCACGTCGGCATCGCCGACGGTGCGGCCCACAAGGCCCAACATACCGGTGACGCCGGTATTGCCGATCACCGCCCACTTGCCATCGCTCGAAACGTCGACCGCGTATGGCGTGACGCCGGTCGAGATCTTTTCGGTGGTGAGCTTCACCGACATTCCGTCGATGCTCAGGACGGCGGCGCCGTTTTCGTCGCGCTGCGCGACAATCGCAGCCTTGCCGTCATGAGTGAAGGAAATGCCCGAAAGACGCTTTTCACCGACCTTGACCTGATCGAGCAGCTTGACATTCTTGCCGTCGATGGCGAGCACCTTGACCGTGCCGTCATGCGCCGCGGCAAGCAGCAGGGTCCCCTCCCGATTGATCGACAATCCATTGGTGTGACCGCCGACGTCCACCTTGCCGATCAACTTCGGCGGTGAAGCCTCGATATCGATCACCTGCACGAAATTGTCGAATATTTCTTTCTTGGCCGCGTAGTCATAGCGTGTGGGCGCGGCGACGATCGCCAGCTTGCCGTCCGGGGTGACGGCGACAGCCTGTGGCGGTCCTTGCACGGTGTGCTCGAGACCTTCTACCGTTCCCTTGATGACCGGCGGGAAAGTTGACGCGTCGATGACGACCAGACTGTCCGAGGGCGCAGGCTCCGGAAAGGTTGCGCGGCCATCGACGCGCACGAACTTGCCATCCTGTGCCGAAACGATGATGTCGGCGCACAGCGCCGCGGGCGATGCAACGATGCTCAGGCACAGCAACAGCACGGCCGGGATGTTCGATCGAAACGAATGCATTGCGGTCCTCCTTGTGGTTGCTTATGTGTGCTGCAGCTGAGTCGTAACCGGGCCAGCCCTCAAATGGCTGCGCTCCCGCGCAAGGTTCTTAGGGGCCATTTGCGCGGCGAACATCATAACAATTTGCGGCACGAACCGCGCTGTCCGAACTAGGCGGGTCGTTACCTGGGCCTTGTTACTCGGCGGTGATGCCGGCGCTCTTGACCACGTTGCCCCATCGGGCGCGATCGCTCCGGATAAGCGCGCCGAATTGCTCGGGCGTACTGGTGACGGGTTCCAGACCCTGGCTCGAAAGCGTCTCCCGCATTTCGGGCGTATTGAGAATCTGCGTGATGTCCTGGTTGAGCTTGGCGATGATTTCCTTGGGCGTCGCGGTCGGCACGAGCAGCCCGTACCAGAAATCGACGTCGAAATCGGGGTATCCGGATTCAGCGAAGGTCGGAATCTCGGGCGCCACGCGCGAGCGCTTCGGTCCTCCGACGGCAATTGCATTGATCTTGCCCGCCTTGACTTGCGGCAGCACCGCATGCAGGGCGTTGAACATGATTGCGACGTCTCCCGAAAGCAGGCCCGTGATCGCACCGGCCGATCCCTTGTACGGAACATGCAGCATGTCGATTCCCGCCGTCGACTTGAAGAGCTCGGTGGCGAGATGCTGCGGCGTTCCGACACCGGGCGTACCGTACGCCAGCTTGCCCGGGTTGGCTTTGGCATAGGCGACGAATTCCTTCAGCGTGCGCGCGGGGACCGCCGGATTGAGCGTGGCCGCCATCGTTCCCGTCGCCATCTTCTCGACCGGAGCTAAGTCCCTGATCGGATCGTAGGGCACGTTGCGATACAGGCTGACCGTCATCACCAGCGTGTTGGCGGTGATCAGCAAGGTGTAGCCATCCGGCGCCGCCTTGACGACCATGTCGGTGCCGATGTTGCCGCTCGCGCCCGGGCGGTTGTCGACGACGACCGGCTGTCCCCAGCGTTCCGACAGCTTCTGCCCGACGGTGCGGGCGAGGATGTCCATGCCGGTGCCGGGAGTGAAGGGGACGATGATTTGCACCGGCCTGTTCGGATACGGTTGCAGTGCGCTCTTCGACGGGGACTGCGCCGATGCGCCGCACGCGAGCAATCCGGCACCGGCAAGCGCGAAGATCCATTTCATCGATCTCGGAAAACATCTCATCGCTTCCTCCTGTGTGCCGCGAGGACGCTCGTCAACTGAGACATGAGCCTCGGACATCAAGCCTAAAAATTCACGGCCCGGATGGACGGCGCCGCGGCTGCAATCATTTCCTCCCGCTGAGCGTTTCGCGATGGTAGCCGGCGATCCGTTTGTAGCCGTCGGAGAGTGCGGCAAGCTCCTCCTGGCTGATGACATCGTCGATCCGTGCGAAAGACCGATCTCCGGTGCGCTCGAATACTTCCCGCAGTATCGCATCCGGCGGATTCGTTCGATTTGCCCTGACCACGTTAGCCGTCGCGTCGAGACGCAAACTTTCATAGGCCTTGAGCGCGCTGGCGACGTCGCCCCGCGCGGCGAGACAATCGGCCAGCGACCGGGCATCGAGTATCGCCTGTCCCGCGCCGTTGGATCCGCGAGGATACATCGGGTGCGCGGCGTCGCCCAGAAGCGTGACCCGTCCCTGGCTCCACCACGGCAGCGGGTCCTGGTCGATCATGGGAAATTCCAGAATCGCCTCGGCGGCGCGAATAAAAGCCGGAACGTCGAGCCAATCGAAGTGCCAATCCTCGTAGGCACCGATGAAATCGGAGAGTGCGCCGCGGCGGTTCCAGTCACGCTGCGCGTGTTTTGAAGTTGCAAGCTCCGCGACCCAGTTGACGAGCTGGCGTCCTTTGTCGTCGACGCGATTGCGAATCGGATAGATCACCAGCTTGCCGGTCGTGAGCCAGCCAGCGCGGATCATGCTTGCGCCCGACAGGATGGGTTCCCACACGCTTACTCCGCGCCACATGTTGACGCCGGAGTACAAGGGCTCGCCTTCATGCGGGTGCAACTGCTTGCGGATGTTCGAGTGCAGGCCATCGCAGGCGATCAGCACATCGCCTTCCTGCTCGATCGGCGCCGTTGCAGTCGCAGCGTCGACAAACCGGGCTCGTACCTGCGCGGCGGATTGCTCGAAGCCAATGCATTTGCAACCGGTGAGAAGTCGATCCTGGCCGACGCGCTGCCTGAACGCTTCGAGCAGCACTTGCTGCAAATCGCCGCGATGAATCGAGAATTGCGGCCAATCGTAACCGGCGTAACGACCCGCGGGCTCGCCGTAAATGCGCTGGCCGAAGCGATTGAAGAAAACCGACTCACGCGTGCTAACGGCGAGATTCGAAAGCGAGTCTTCGAGCCCGAGCCGGCACAGTTCCCGGGAAGCATGCGGAAGGAGGTTGATGCCCACGCCCACCGGCCTGATCTCGGTTGCTGACTCGTAGATGCGCGAGGCTATGCCGGCCTCGTGCAAAGTCAGCGCCAGGGTCAGTCCGCCGATGCCGGCGCCTACGATAATCGCTTCCATGCGCACCAGAAGTGTGTCGCGGCTTCGGACTATCGCATGGACGCGACGTTTCCGCACCCTGTCGCTCGCGGTACAGCCGAGTGGCGCGGGCCTATCCTCGGCTGATCTTAGCGCTGCGTCCGGGATTGTTTTAAACTTTCGGAACAATACCGGTGCGTCGACTGCCCTAACAATAGGCACCTTGTTTCATTCACCGGTGAAGGAGATTGCGATGCTGATCTCACGCTTCCGGAATTCCACGGGGTTCGCGCTCGCGCTCGCCGCGCTTGCCGCCCACGACTGCATTGCGGCGCCGGGACAGCCGGTCTACTACGGCGTGCCGCACGGCGCACATCCACACGATGTGGCGGCGGCGCCGGTGCCGGGAGGCCCGGTTTTTTACACCGCGCAGCCGACCGGCAAGGTCGGTGTGCTCGACCCCGCCAGTGGCAAAACCGAGGAAATCGCGCTCGGTCCGCGCTCGGCGCCGCATGGCGTGATCGTCGGGCCCGACGGTGCCGCATGGATTACCGACGGGGGCCAGAACGCGATCGTGCGTTACGATCCGAAAACGCGCCAGGTGCGCGTGTGGCCTCTTCCGGAGGACACCGGTTACACCAATCTCAACACGCTGACATTCGACAAGCGGGGCCGCGTCTGGTTTACCGGGCAGAGCGGATACTATGGCCGTCTCGATCCCGCGAGCGGCGAGGTGAAAGTTTGGAAGGCGCCGCGCGGCAGCGGCCCGTACGGCATCACCACCACGCCCAAGGGCGAGGTCTTCTACGCATCCCTGGCCGGCAACCACATTGCGCAGATCAACACCGAGACCGGCGAGGCAACCGTCATCGAGCCGCCGACCAAAGGGCAGGGCGCTCGCCGCGTATGGTCGGATTCGCGGGGTCGGATCTGGGTGAGCTACTGGAACACCGGCCAGGTCGGCATGTACGATCCCGCTACCGGTGCGTGGCGCGAATGGAAGCTGCCGGGCAACGCACATACTTACTCGGTGTGGGTCGACGACAAGGACAAGGTCTGGCTCACTGACTGGAGCATCAATGCCATTGTCCGATTCGATCCCGTCACCGAAAAATTCGACAGCTTTCCTTCGAACCAGGAACGGGCCAACGTCCGGCAGATGCTCGGGCGATCGGGCGAAGCCTGGGGCGCCGAGTCCGGCTCGGATCGACTGGTGATGGTGCCCGCGCAATAACCTGGCGGCCGGCGACGGCGTCACAAGCAGAAGGCCGTGCAACCGGGCTTCAGGACCTACCTCCAAAGAGCCAAGGCGCATTGCAGAATTTACAGCTACCGCTGGACTTTTTGACTCCGCGTATTGAGCTGACGCGCACGCCTGGCAACTGCCGTCGGCGTCAGCTTGAGTATGTCGTAGGCCTTGATTTCGGTTGGCGTTTCCGTCGCGATCGGGATCGCTTAAGGCGAAACATCGTCTACGATTGTCGGATAACGACCGACAAAAGCAGATGGCCTGCAAATTGCTCCGTATTGCTCGAAAACGAGGTGCCGGGCTTATCCGCCGGCACCAGCCTACGCGCCGCCGGCACCAGTTTGCGGAGGTGGGGGTGGGGGCGGCGCTCAGCCGCGCGCCATTTTGTATTCCGGGCAAGGCATGAGCGGGCGTGCGTTCGAGATCGACCGCAATGTCGTTCGAAATCTGGACGGTACCGGTTTTAACGACCGCGCGTCGTCGCTGAGCGTATTGGGCGGCTACTGGATCTTTTGCAGCGACGCCAATTTCGAAGGCGATTGTCGCACCTTCGGTCCCGGCGACTATCCGAATCTGCCGTCGGACCTCGACCGCAGGATTTCGTCAGGACGCAGGATCGCAGATCGATATCCGTACGAGGGACGGCCGGCCTGGCAGCGCTGACGCAAGCGCGGTATACGCGTCGCAACCGGCATGCAGCCGGGGAGGGTTCGCGATACGCGCGCTATTTTGCGCCGTACGCGAGCTCGTCCATCATTTCCGCGAACCGCGACCAGTCGAGCCGCTTGCTCCTCTGCTTCTTGCGCCCCTGCCAATACAGCGAGCCCCGGCCGATTTCCAGCTCGCCGATTTTTTCCTTGTTGGCGTAGATCTGCAAGGTAAGAGAAGAGCGTGCTTTCGCCAACTCGAAATTGGCGAGGTCGGCCTTGACTTCGTGCTTTCGCGCGGTGGCCTTACGGGCAGCTTTTTTCCTGCGTACCGCCATGTGCTTGTCCTGGAAGCCAGGTCAGCGACCGGAGATGCTCTCCGCAGACAGCTTGTCACCGCGTAGCGGGTCGAGGCGACGCGACGCACTTTCTTCTGTCACCCGCGGCGCAAACGAGGCTTCCATTTCGCGACGCGTTCGATATGCGGGTAGGCCCTCGTCGATGGCCACGTCGTTCCACTTGAGCGCCTCGCCTTGTCGCACCGCGCGCACCAGTTTAACGTTGTGGGCGAGGCCCAGCGGCAGACCACCGAGAGCGAGAGAGGTGGAAGAAGGCAGGAGCTTGCCCCAGACCGTGTAGCCGCCTTCGCCGTCGAGCAATTCGCCAGCCGCGAGATTCCGTTTGGCGGTCGCCACCACGTCGGCGTTGAAGCAACTGGCTACGCCGGTCGCCTCACCGCGAAGTCCGACCGATGCCACCGAAATGCCGACCTCGAGGCCGATCAGGTGCCAGCGTTTGTAGAGGCACGCGTAGCGGCCGCTAGGATCGGTACGTACCATGTATTCCTTGAAGCAGTTGCGGATGTATTCGGTATCGCCTTCGAACACCACGAAGACTCCGAAGCGGATGTCGTAGTCGATGGGGCGGCCGTCGCGCTGGAGCGATGAGATCACCTCAACCTGGCCCTTCTGATGGAGGACGCCTCCCTCGGCGCGCGGGCGGCAGATCGACGGAATATCGTCGATCGAGGCAGGGGGATAGGTGAGACCATCCGGCGGCGCCGTGAGGCCGGTCGCATTGCATACGGCGGTGCTCTCGATCGACGGCTTCGAACCGTCAAGAAACGAATTGAACATCTTCGCATTGAGGCCGCCGGTTCGTGCCTGCTCGGGCGTCAGGCCGTAATGTCCCCACACCGTTTCCGGCGTCGATTGCGAGAAATGCGGCAGCCACTTATGGCCTCTCCCGGCGGCGACCACACCGAAGCCCGCGGCGCGCGCCCAATCGACGAGGTCGCAAATGAGCGCCGGCTGGTCTCCGAAAGCGAGGCTATAGACGACGCCCGCCGCCGCAGCTTTTCGGGCCAGCAGCGGACCACAGAACGCATCGGCTTCGACGGTCACGTTGACCACATTCTTGCGCTGGCGAAATGCTTCCAGGCAATGCTCGACCGCCGCGATCGGATTGCCGGTGCATTCCACGACGATGTCGATCGCGGGATGTCGAACGAGCGCCTGCCAGTCGTCGCCCACATGCGTCGTCCCCAGGCGCAATGCGTGGTCGAGCGATTGCGCAGCGAAGCGCTCCGGCGCCCAGCCGACGCGCTGAAGATTGACCATCGCGTTTGCCGGCGCCAGGTCGGCGATCGCCACCAGATGAATGCCGGGCGTCTTCGGCACCTGCGCAAGATACATGGCGCCAAACTTGCCGGCGCCGATCAATCCGACGCGAAGCGGCCGGCCCTCGGCGGCGCGCTTCTGCAGTCCGGCGTAGAGGCTCATGCGCTCACGCTTGATTCAAGCGGCGAGACTTGCTTCGCCTGCGTCTTGGGGAGTCCCGTTTTTCCACGGCAGCGCGACGTCGTAATCTTTCAGCAGGCAATCGTCCGGCAGGCACTCGATC
>DATNNK010000038.1:0-3501 GCA_035601875.1 Casimicrobiaceae bacterium
GTATTTCATCGCCCGCACCGGGTACACCGGCGAAGACGGCTTCGAAGTCATGCTGCCGTCAACGCGCGCGATCGAATTCTGGCGTGCGCTGGCCGCCGCGGGCGTCAGACCATGCGGCCTGGGTGCGCGCGACACCTTGCGATTGGAAGCGGGAATGAATCTTTACGGGCAGGACATGGACGAGACAGTCAATCCGTTGGAATCCGGTCTCGCGTGGACGGTCGATCTGGCTAGCGCGCGCGACTTCGTCGGCAAGACTGCGCTCCTCGCCCGAGCGCCCACACGGCAACTGATCGGCTTGCTGCTGGAGGATAAAGGCGGCGTGCTGCGCGCTCATCAGAAAGTCACGACCCACGCTGGCGAGGGCGAAATCACCAGCGGAACATTCTCGCCGACGCTTGGCGCATCGATTGCGCTTGCGAGGCTGCCCGCGGGTGTAGCTGCGGGCGAGAGAGCGCAAGTTGACGTCCGCGGCAAAACGCTTGCCGCTCGCATTGTGAAACCACCGTTCGTGCGCCACGGCAAGAGCCTGCTCGCGTCAATCAAGGAGAAACCGCTATGAACGTTCCCACCAATCTCAAATACACCGCCAGCCACGAATGGATACGCAGCGAACCGGATGGCACGCTAACGATCGGCATCACCGATCACGCCCAGGAAGCGCTGGGCGATCTGGTGTTCATCGAGCTGCCGGCCGTCGGTCGTAAAGTCAAAGCCGGCGAGGTGTGCGCAGTGGTCGAATCGGTGAAGGCCGCCTCCGACATCTACGCGCCGGTCAGCGGTGAAATCGTTGCGGTCAACGAGCAGGTCGTGGCATCGCCGGAGATGATCAACGCCGATGCATACGGGCATTGGCTCTACAAGCTGAAGCCGGCGAACGTCGCCGATGTTGCGTCCCTGCTCGATGCGGCGGCTTATACCGCGGCCGTCGGTGAGGAATGAGACGCCGATGAAATTGGATGAGTCCGATGGCGCCGCGGCGTCGACCAGAATTTCGCTGACCGCGCTCGAGCAGCACCGCGGTTTCGTCGACCGCCACATCGGCGCCAGCGACCAAGAGCAGGCAGCGATGCTCGAGTTGCTTGGCTACCCCACCCGCGCCGCGTTGATCGACGCCGTCGTGCCTGCCTCGATACGTCAACGCGCGCCGTTGGCGCTCGCGGCAGCCAAGGGTGAGGAAGAGGCGCTGCATGAGTTGAAGCAGCTTGCGGCCAAGAATCGCGTGCTCAAGTCCTTCATCGGCCAGGGCTATTACGGCACCTACACGCCCAGCGTGATCCTGCGCAACGTTTTCCAGAATCCCGCGTGGTACACCGCATACACACCGTACCAGCCGGAAATTTCGCAAGGCCGCCTCGAAGCCATGCTCAACTTTCAAACCATGGTCTGCGACTTGAGCGGCATGGCCATCGCGAATGCGTCGATGCTCGACGAAGCGACCGCGGCGGCGGAGGCGATGACACTTTGCCAGCGCGCGGGGAAAAGCAGGAGCATGTCGATCTACGTCGCGGACGATGTGCTGCCGCAGACCATCGACGTCATCAGAACCCGCGCGCAGCCACTCGGCATTACGCTTGACGTGGGGCCCGTGATGGCGGCGGCCGATGCGGATTGTTTTGCGGCGCTGGTACAGTACCCGGGCGCCAATGGCGACGTGCGCGACTATCGCGCGCTCGCCGAAGCCATCCACGCCAAAGGCGCGCTGGTGATCGCCGCCGCCGACTTGCTCGCGCTGACGCTGTTGACTCCACCCGGCGAATGGGATGCCGACGTGGTCGTGGGATCGAGCCAGCGCTTCGGCGTGCCGATGGGTTTCGGCGGTCCGCACGCCGCATTCCTCGCCACTCGCGACGAATTCAAGCGCAATCTGCCGGGCCGACTGGTTGGAGTAACGGTCGATGCCAACGGCCAGAGCGCTTTTCGGCTCGCGCTGCAAACGCGCGAACAGCACATTCGTCGCGAAAAGGCGACCTCGAATATTTGCACGGCGCAGGTACTGCTCGCGGTGCTGGCGAGCATGTACGCCGTCTACCACGGGCCGCACGGGCTGGCGATCATCGCCCGCCGCGTTCATCGCCTAACGGGCGTGCTCAATGCCGGGCTCCAGCGTCTCGGGCTCGCGGTGATCAATCCGACGTTTTTCGACACGCTGACGATCGAGACCGGAGAGCGCACCGCGGCCATTCGCGAGGCCGCAGTGGCCCACGGCGCGAATCTGCGCACCGTTGATGAAGTGCATGTCGGCGTTTCGCTCGACGAGACGACCACACGCGAGGACGTCAAACTGTTGTGGACGATATTTGCGCCCGAGGGCGCGGTACCGCCGGATTTCGAGGCGCTCGAAGCGACGATCGACGACGCGCTGCCGGCAAGCCTCGAGCGCACCTCGGCTTTTCTTACCCACCCGACGTTCAATCGCTATCACTCGGAGACCGAGATGATGCGCTACTTGCGGCGTCTCGCTGACAAGGATGTCGCGCTCGACCGCTCGATGATCCCGCTCGGGTCCTGCACCATGAAGCTCAACGCGGCCAGCGAAATGATGCCGGTGACCTGGCCCGAGTTTGCGCACCTGCATCCCTTCGCGCCGGCAAACCAGTCGGTCGGTTATCGGGAAATGATCGGCGGCCTCGAGCGCATGCTTTGCGCAGTAACGGGTTACGCGGCGGTTTCGCTGCAGCCCAATGCCGGATCGCAGGGCGAATACGCCGGGCTTTTGATGATCAAGGCCTATCACGCCGCGCGCGGAGAGCCGCTGCGCAAGGTGTGCCTCATTCCAGCCTCGGCGCATGGCACCAATCCGGCGTCGGCGCACATGGCGGGCATGACGGTGGCCGTCGTCGCCTGCGACGACAACGGCAATGTCGACCTGGACGATTTGCGGGTCAAGGCCGAGGCTCACCGCGCCGATCTCGCGGCGATCATGGTTACCTATCCTTCGACTCACGGCGTGTTCGAGGTCGGTATCAAACAGGTATGCGCCATCGTGCACGCCAACGGAGGGCAGGTCTATGTCGATGGCGCGAACCTCAACGCGCTGGTCGGCCTGGCTTCACCCGGAGAGTTCGGCGCCGACGTTTCACACCTGAATCTGCACAAGACTTTTTGCATTCCGCACGGTGGTGGCGGGCCCGGCGTCGGACCGGTCGCGGTCGGCGCACATCTGGCGAGGTTCCTGCCGGCGCATCGAGCGCTGCCGGGGTTTCGAGATAAGGCCCCGGAGACGCCGTCCGAGCATATCGGCCCGGTGTCCGCGGCGCCGTACGGCAGCGCCAGCATCCTGCCGATCTCGTGGATGTACATCACGATGATGGGCAGCGACGGCTTGAGAGCGGCGACCGAATCGGCGATCCTCGCGGCCAATTACCTTGCACGGCGGCTGTCATCGCATTTCCCGGTCCTCTACGCGGGAAGGCACGGACTGGTCGCCCACGAATGCATTCTCGACTTGAGACCGCTCAAGGAGACGAGCGGGGTCACGGTCGAGGACGTCGCAAAGCG
>DATNNK010000039.1:0-2011 GCA_035601875.1 Casimicrobiaceae bacterium
CCATCCGATGTCGATCAGTTGATGGCGCTGGTCGGCGACGAAGTCGGCCTGCTGTTCGACAGCGGGCACATGAGCTTTGCCGCAACCGACGAAACTGCCGCGCCGGCGATGCTCGCCAAACACGTTCGGCGCGTGTGTCACGTCCATTGCAAGGACGTTCGACCGCAGGTGATACGCATGGCGCGCAATCGCAACTGGAGCTTTCTCGAATCGGTCATCAACGGCGCCTTCACGGTTCCCGGTGACGGCGGGATCGATTTCAGGATGCTGCTGAAGCTGCTCCATGACAACGCCTATCGTGGCTGGCTGGTGGTCGAGGCGGAACAGGATCCGGTCGTGGCGCCAAGCTATGAATACGCCGACAAGGGCTACCGGCATCTGCGCGGGCTGGTGGAAGGACTGGCATGAGTCTCCTGGTCAAGGCCAAGCGCGAGGGCGCGGAAATCGTCAGGGTGACTCCGCAATCCGCCGGCTGGAACTACGTCGGCTTCGCGGCGTACCGCCTCGCACCCGACGAAGAGATCGCGCCCAAGGCGAACGCCACCGACGAAATATGCATCGTCATCCTGAGCGGCACGGTGAGCGTCACGACCGAAGGCCAGACGTGGCGCGAGCTCAGCGGCCGCAGCAGCGTTTTCGAGCAGCGGGCGCCGTACGCCGTTTATCTTCCTCGCGGACACGGCGTAACCGTCCGCGCACACACACCGAGCGAGATCGGCGTGGCAAGCGCGCCTGGCAAGGGCCGCTCACCCGCGCGCCTGATCGAGCCGGAAACAATGAAGCGCTTTGCTCGCGGCGAGGGCCTCAATCAGCGCTTCGTCTGCGACATCCTGCCGCAAACGGAAGCGGCCGATCATCTGCTGGTGGTCGAAGTCGTCACCCCGGGCGGGCACTCGTCCAGCTATCCTCCGCATAAGCACGATACCGACAATCTTCCGCTCGAGAGCTCACTCGAGGAAACGTATTACCATCGGCTAAATCCGGCTCAGGGCTTCGCGTTTCAGCGCGTGTATAGCGACGACCGCTCGCTCGACGAAGCCCTCGCGGTCGAAGATCACGATGTGGTAATGGTCCCGAGAGGCTATCATCCGGTGGTCGTGCCGTATGGCTACGACTCGTACTATCTGAACGTGATGGCGGGCCCGACGCGCGAGTGGCATTTCAAGAACGACCCCGCGCACGAGTGGCTGCTACAACGTTCACCGACAGCGGGGTCAAGATGATCGAAGTCGCCTTGTTCGGAGCGGGCCGCATCGGCACCATCCACGCCGGCAATCTGGCGCGTCAGCCGGGTGTCAAGCTCAAGTACATCGCCGACGTCAACCGCCACGCGGCGGTCGATCTCGCCGTCAAGCACCGCGCCGAAGTGCGGGCCGCCGACGCGATCTTTGCCGATGAGGCGATCACCGCCATCGTCATCGCTTCCAGCACCGACACACATGCGGAGCTCCTCCAGCGGGGAGCTGCCGCCGGCAAGGCGATGTTCTGCGAGAAGCCAGTCGATCTCGATCTGGTGCGCGCCCGCGCCTGTGCCCACGCGGTGGGCAAAGCCGGCGTCGCCTGCATGATCGGGTTTCAGCGCCGGTACGATCCGACGTTCGCTGCATTGAAGGCGCGGCTTTCGGCCGGCGAGATCGGCGAGCCCGAGATGCTGGTCATCACCAGCCGCGACCCGGGCGCGCCGCCCATCGAATACCTGGGCACGTCGGGAGGCATTTTTAAGGACATGCTGATCCACGATTTCGATATTTTCCGATGGATACTCGACGACGAGGCACTGACGCTGTTCGCGACCGGGAGCTGTCTCACCGACCCGGCGATCGGTGGCGTCGGCGATATCGATTCCACCGCGGTGACCATCCGCACCCGTCGCGGCCGCCTCGCCCAGATCAACACCAGCCGCCGCGCCGCCTATGGTTACGATCAGCGCTTCGAAGTCCTCGGCAGCAAGGGCATGCTGCAGGCGGGAAATCACAAGCCGACCGAAGTATTCGCGCACAACGCCGACAAT
>DATNNK010000040.1:0-5684 GCA_035601875.1 Casimicrobiaceae bacterium
TGCCTCCGAGAACAGGGTCTTCCATGTTGAAGAACGTATAGGTCATTTCGGTCTCGACGCTTCGATCCAGGGTGATACCGCGCGCCGCCAGATCGGGCGCGAGCTTGTTCTGCGGAATCGCGACCGGAGCGAAGGATCCGAAACGGTCGATGTAATCGATCTGGCTATTCTGGAAGGCGAGCCAGCGCGATTGTTCCTCGGCGATGACGCTGATCTCGACGCGCCCGATCTGCGGTATGCGCTTGCCTTTCATGGCCGCGACCGCGGCTCTGTCCCGTGGATCGTCGGAACCCGCGAAGTCCCAGATGACTTCGCGATAGTCCGGATTCGCATCGAGAATCATCCTCGACTTCCGCACCCAACTGGTCAGGATATAGGCTCCGGTCCCTACCGGATGAGCGTTGGTATCGCCGGCGTACGTCTCGATCACCTCGCGCGCAACCGCTGACATCGCCGGCATGGCCATGATGTACGCGAAGTTGTAGTCGGTGTCCTTGAGGTGGACGCGCAGCGTGTAGCGATCGACCAGCTCGAGCCCGGGCACCGGCGCGTCGTAGTCGAACCGGCCAGCCTTGACCGCTTTCGCCGATACTTCATCGAGACCGATGATTTTTCCGTCGACCAGGAAGCGCCATGGAGAAAGATTCTTCGGATCCATGAACCGCTTGATCGAGTAGGCGTAGTCCGCGGCGGTCAGCTCGCGGCGCTCGCCCTTGAACGCAGGGTCGGGATGAAAGTAGATGCCCTTGCGGATATGGAACAGGTAGGTCTTGCCGTTGTCACCGACTTCCGGCAGCGACTCCGCCGTCTTCGCAACCAGCTTCGCCGGCCGCGCGAGATAATCATAAGTCAGCATGGTTTCGAAAACCTGTTCCATGACCTGACTCGAATAATTGTCGGTCACCCTGACCGGGTCGAAGCCCGTTTCCTCAACCTCGAACGCGACGCGCAAAACCTTGTTCGGATCCGCGGCATGCGCGACCGGCAGCGCTGAAACGAGCAAACAACAGCACAATCCGAGGAAGCCGCGAGCGAATCGATTTCGAGGACTGGGCATTGTGTCGCGTCTGAAATTGAACGGCGCGTAATGTAACATTTCCCGTCCTTTCTGACCGCAGGACCCGGCGTTACGGGGGGGCGCCGCCGACCGGCGGGCGTGCCTTGCTCCCGCGAACTCGCTGCCCGGACACCCCAATCCATGACCAAGCCCGCTTACTGGAACGAGGCGACCGCCGCGCTTGCGCGGCGCGATCGCGTATTGAGGCGCCTCATTCGTTCCTACCCCGATATTCACCTCAAACAACGCAGCGATGCCTTCACGACGCTGGCGCGGGCCATCGTCGGGCAGCAGATTTCGGTCAAAGCCGCCGAGGCGATCTGGGGGCGGTTTGCTGGGCTGGTGTCGTTCGGGCCGCCGCTGCCCTTTCCCCGCTTGGCGCCGTCGACCGTGGCTGCAACGGATCTGTCGGCACTGCGCCGCTGCGGCCTGTCGCAGAACAAGGCCGAGTACCTGAGGGATCTCGCGACCCACTTCGAGTCGGGTCGCCTGGACCCGAAGCGCTGGAAGGGGCTCGACGACGAGGCGCTGATCGAGGCTCTGGTCGACGTAAAGGGCATCGGCCGTTGGACGGCGGAAATGTTCCTCATCTTTCACGAGCTTCGCTCCGACGTACTTCCTGTCGACGATATCGGACTGCAACGCGCGATAGCGATTCATTTCAACGCCGGCGAATGGCTGCCGCGGGAGGCCATGCTTGCCGTCGCGGACCTTTGGCGGCCATGGCGCTCGGTCGCAACCTGGTACTTGTGGCGAAGCCTCGATCCAATTCCGGTCGAGTATTAGCTAATAGGGGAGTCCTTCGCTCGGCACCGACCCGGCACAGTCGCGCTGTTTGCGGGCAAGCATGCCGAGGCGCCAGCGCCGTCAGTACAATGCGCCGATGGCTGTGAACCGAAAGCCGCCCTACGCCGAGCTGACGCCGGATTGCGTGCTCGACGCACTGTCCAGCATTGGGCTTTCCGGCGACGGTCGGCTACTGTCGCTTAACAGCTACGAGAATCGCGTCTATCAGGTGTGGCTCGACGACGGTGCGCCCACGGGCGGGCTACCGGTGCTCGCGTCGTCGGTCGTCGCCAAGTTCTACCGGCCGCTGCGATGGAGCGACGTGCAAATCGCCGAAGAGCACGCGTTCGTGTCCGAGCTGGCGGCGCTCGAGATACCCGTCGTCGCGCCGTTTCAACTGGCCGGAAAAACCACCATGGCGGCGTTTCGCGGCTTTCGCTTCGCGGTCTATCCGCGTTGCGGAGGACGCGCTCCCGAGCTCGAGGATCGGTCGACTCTGGAATGGATGGGCCGCTTTATCGGGCGTATCCATCGTGTCGGCGCGGTCGCGCCTTTTGTAGAGCGGCCCGCGCTCGACGTAACAACTTTCGGCGAGGAGCCGCGCGACTGGCTGCTGGCGCACAATTTCATCCCGGCCGACATCGCCGAGGCGTGGAAAGGCATAGTCGCGCTGGCGCTGGACGGCGTCCGGCGCTGTTTCGAGCGGGCCGGCGCGGTGCGGACGCTGCGCCTGCACGGCGATTGCCACGCCGGCAATGTCCTCTGGACCGATGTCGGCCCGCATTTCGTCGATTTCGACGATGCCCGGATGGGTCCCGCCATTCAGGATTTGTGGATGCTGCTTTCCGGTGATCGCGGCGATATGCAGCGGCAGTTGCGTGCGATCGTGAGCGGTTACGAAGACTTTCAGGATTTCGACGACCGTGAGCTGTGGCTGATCGAGGCCTTGCGTACGCTGCGGCTCATTCATTACTCGGCGTGGCTGGCGCGCCGCTGGGATGACCCCGCGTTTCCCGCGGCCTTCCCGTGGTTCAATACCCAGCGCTATTGGCAGGACCGCGTTCTCGAATTGCGCGAGCAGGTCGCGGCGATGGATGAGACTGTGCTGGTGCTGTAGAGCCCAATGCTGAGGCTTACGCCGTGTCGCTCCTATACGAGGACGCCGTCGACCAGGTGCAAGGTGCGGTCGGTCCGCGCGGCAAGATCGGCATCGTGGGTGACGATGACCAGGCTGGTACCGACGCTGCGATTGAGCTCGAGCATCAGATCGAAGACCTGGCCTGCCGTACGGCGATCGAGATTGCCCGTTGGTTCGTCAGCGAGCACGCACGCCGGAGCGGTGACCAGTGCGCGCGCCAGGGCGACGCGCTGGCGCTCGCCGCCGGAGAGCTCGCCCGGACGGTGCAAGGCGCGCGGGGCGAGGCCCACGCGCTCCAGCATCGCGGCGGCGTCGGCATTCGCCCGCCGCTTATGTTCGCGTCGAATCAAAAGCGGCATGGCGACGTTTTCCAGCGCCGAAAACTCCGGCAGCAGGTGATGGAACTGGTAAATGAAGCCCAGCGCGCGATTGCGCACCCGGCCACGCGCGGTTTCGGAGAGACTCGCCATCGGTGCGCCTTGAACACGAACCTCGCCACCGGTCGGTGCATCGAGTCCGCCCAGCAGATGCAAAAGGGTGCTCTTGCCCGATCCCGACGCGCCGACGATCGCGACCCGTTCGCCGGGCAGGACGGCGAGGTCGACCCCAAGCAGCACCGGAACATCGAGCGGCCCCCCACGATACGTCTTGGTCAGCGCACGGCACTCGAGCACCGGCGTGGCTCTCTCATTCATAACGCAGCGCCTCCGCCGGATTGACTTTCGCGGCGCGCCAGCTCGGATACAGCGTCGCAAGGAGCGCGAGTGAGAGCGCGATCAGCGCGATCAGCGTGATGTCGCCGCGCTGCAGGTCGGAGGGCAGCTCGCTGATGTAATAGATGCTCTTGTCCAAAAACTGAATGCCCAACGTGCGCTCGATGGCCGGCACGACGGTTCCTATATTGAGCGCCAGCGCGACGCCGCCCGCGACTCCGAGAATCGTGCCGACGATCCCGACCAGAGCGCCCTGAATGACGAAGATGGTGAGGATGCTTCGCGGCGATGCACCGAGCGTCCGCAGGATCGCGATGTCGGCCTGCTTGTCGGTCACCACCATTACCTGAGCGGAGACGATATTGAACGCGGCCACGGCCACGATCAGCGTCAGGATGATGAACATGACCCGCTTCTCGATCGCCACCGCGCGGAAAAAATTAGCGTGATTGAGCGTCCAGTCGCGAATCTCGGTATCGATCGGCACGGTGGCCATCAATTCGCGCGCGACCATCGGCGCGGCGAAAAGGTCGTCGAGCTTGAGCCGAACGCCGCTGACCGCGTCGCCCATGCGGTAAAGCTTTTGTGCGTCCGCGAGGTGGATCAGGGCGAGCCCGTTGTCGAACTCGAACATGCCGATCTCGAACACGCCCACGATGTGGAAGCTCTTGACCCGGGGCAGCGTGCCCGCGGGCGTCACCGTGCCCTGCGGGATGATGACGACCACCGAGCCGCCGGTGCGCACGCCCAGCGCCCGCGCCAGCTCGGCGCCAAGCACGATGCCGAACTCGCCGGCTTTAAGCGCCGAAAGCGAGCCGGTGCGCATATGCGTTCCGATGTCGGCGACGGTGTCTTCGAGCGCCGGATCGACGCCGCGGATAAGCGCTCCGCGATTGAGCTCCGCCGACGACAGCATCGCCTGGCCGAGCACATAGGGTGCCTCGGCTTTCACTCGCGGGTTGGCCCGCGCCGCGCGGGCGACGGCCTCCCAATTCTCCATGTTCCCGCTCAGCGCGTGAATCTCGATGTGCGAAGCGACAGAAAGTATGCGATTGCGCAGCTCATCCTGAAATCCATTCATGACCGAAAGCACGACGATCAGCGCCGCGACGCCGAGCGCAATGCCGGCCATGGAAGTGAACGCGATGAACGACACAAAACCGTTGCGGCCGGCGCCGCGACGGGCCCGGGTATAGCGCAGTCCGACAAATATTTCGTAGGGCGTCAACAGGATCTCTCAAATGGCGGCGCGCCAGTGTGCCACAAGCGGCTGGGGTGCTCTAATATCGTCGTTCCGCGAAAAGCGTGCCCTCGAATGCTATGCAACTTACGCTGGTCCTCCCGAACCTGCTCGACGCGCCGCCGGCCGCGCTTGCCGCCGCCGACGCCCCGGCACTCGCGCGCCTGCTGTCGACCGCTGCAGCCCCCATCCTTGAACCCGACGGGCCGCTAGCCATAGCTTGCGCCAACATCGGCATCGCAAAACAAAATGACTGGCCCGTCGCGCCGTGGCTTGCGCGGGCCGCGGGGATCGATCCCGGCAGTCGCTATTGGTTGTGCGCCGAGCCGGTGACGCTCGACATCGGCCGGGTCGAGGTTCGCCTTGCCGGCGCGGTCAGCGATCTCGACGCTGCCGATGGTATTGCGTTGCTCTCGAGCTTGCGTGCGCAGTTTGCGTCCGACGGAATCGAGTTCCTCGAGGGCGGCCCCGGACGCTGGTGGGCAACGCTCGCAGATCCTCAGCAACTGGAGACTTCGCCGCCGGACGCGGTGCGTGGCAAGCCGCTTATCGCGCACCTTCCTCGCGGAGCCGACGCCGCGCGCTGGCGCCGATGGCAAAGCGAAATACAGATGCTGCTCTTCGAGCACCCGGTAAATCGCTTGCGAGAAAGCAGCGGTCTGCGACCAGTCAACGACGTCTGGATGTGGGGCGGCGGCACGCTACGCGAGAGAGACTCCGCTGCACCTGTCGCGACGGTGTTCACGCAGA
>DATNNK010000041.1:0-8597 GCA_035601875.1 Casimicrobiaceae bacterium
ACGCCGCAGGAGCTGGTTGCGACCGGTCGGACGGAAGCCGAGATCGCAACCGAAATCGGCGCCGACCTTCTGATCTACCAGGAGCTCGAAGCGCTCAAGCGCGCGGTACGCTCGGCCAACCCGCGGATCAAAGAATTCGAGGCTTCGTGCTTCGACGGGTACTACATCACCGGCGACGTTACCGCCGATTATTTGTCGCACCTCGCGCGCGAGCGTGACGAGAGTCGCGACGAGGCCGACGAGAGCTTGTTCGCGGCCGGTTGACTGCTGATCGGCCAAGTCGGCACGCGGGTACTTTCCAATCGTTAGAAGCGGCCAAAACCGCATCGAGTGATGCGCTGATTTGGATCGGCGGTCAAAGAAACGTGTCGGATCCTTGAGTCGTACCCGTCGATCGCCATCCGTCGATCGACCCAAAATCGCATTTCAGCCGCAAATCCCGCTGGGGAAGGCGCTCAGTTTGCACGCGCATGCAAACCGAGTAGACTATTTGCACACGTGTGCATAGCCCGGGTCGGGGCCGTTGGCGATGAGTCAGGAGCGTATACGCGGTTCGTTCGTCACCGCCGCCGACGTTGCGGAGCGCGCCGGCGTGTCGCGTTCGGCCGTGTCGCGCACTTTTACGCCGGGCGCGAGCGTATCGAACGAAGTCCGCGCACGCATTCTCACTGCTGCTGGACATCTTGGCTATCGCGTCAACCGACTCGCGCAAGGCCTCACCAGTGCGCGTTCCAACATCGTGGGCTTGGTCGGCGCGGATATCCACCAGCCCTTCCACGCCGAAATCCTCGCCACGCTTTCGGCGACGCTGCTTGCCGATGGCTTCCAATGCATGTTGCTCAACGCCACGAACGCGGAACACGACATGGGCGCCCTCATCGCGCGCGTGCTGGAATATCGCGTTTGCGCGATCGTGGTGATGAATGGCAGGCCGCCCTCGCGCATCGTCAAGGAGTGTCTCGACAATGGCGTGCCGGTGATCCTCGTCAACAAGCCAATGCCAGGTTTGGCGGTCGACACTGTGGTCACCGACCATGCGGCTGGCGGTCGCGCGGCCGCCGAGCGTCTTCTCGCCGCGGGCTGCCAACATCTCGCCGTCGTGTCGAGCGGAGCGCGGACTGCGAGCCTCGAAGGGCGCCTCGACGCATTCTGCAAACGGGCAATGCACGCGGGCGTCCCGGTGCGCATTTGGCGGGACGGCCCCACCGACTACTCGACCGGGCGCGAGGCCGCGCTGGCGATGCTCGCCGAAGACGCGATCGACGGTGCGTTCTGCGTCACCGATCTCATCGCGCTCGGCTTTCTCGACGCCGCTCGGCTCGATCGCGGTCGACGCGTTCCGGACGATCTCTCGCTGATCGGCTTCGATGACATTCCCCAAGCTGCCTGGAGCGCCTATCAGCTCACCACCTTCCGGCAGCCGGTCCGACTGCTGACCGATCAAGTGATGCAGGTCATACGGCAACGCGCCGAGAATCCAGAATCACCGCACGCAATCTTCACCCTGCCGGCGAGTCCGGTCATTCGCATGACCGTGCGCGGTCTCGCCGCGCAGGAGAGCAAGCGTGAAGGTCCTAAGCCCGGACGCAATCCGCACCAATACGCCCGCAATCCTGCGACGCATCGTGGATAGGCATGCAACCCGCGCAGCGACACAGGAATTGGCGGCGAACGATTGCCAGGCAGCGCCAACGCGCGATGGCAGAAAATCTCGATCAACACCGCGGCAGTGTCAAGAGAACAGCAGAACATGAAGGCGGGCAATCGATGGCGCGCGGAATCGCGCCGGACTTATCAGCAAAGCGGCGAAGACCGCGCTAAACCGGAGGCATCATCATGAACGGGAAACAGGCACTATCGGCAATGGTCGCCAGCGTTTTGTTCTGTGCCATCGTCGCGTCGGCAGCGGCCGAGGATGTGGTGATCAAGGTCTGGTCTCGCGCGGATCGCTCCGGACCCTTGCGTGCGGGGAATCTCGTCACTGCAGGCGATACGCTCAACAAAATCCTCACTGCGGCCGGCACCGACAAGCGCGTCAAGATCGAGCTCAACGAGACGAACGCGAAGGGCTATGACGACGACGCTCTCGACCTTTTGAAGGCCTTCGCGGTCGACAAGGGTCCGGACATCTTCGTTCTGGCGCATGAGTGGACAGGCGCCTTCGCGGAAGCGGGCTACGCCCTGAATCTCGAGGACCACATCGGCAAAAACCCGGAACTCTACGGCGACATCATCGTGCCCCTGTGGCAGTCGGTGAGCTACAAGGGCGCGCGATATGGCGTGCCGCAGGACTCCGAAGTCCGGATGTTTTTCCTGAACAACGACAAGCTCCGCAAGTTAGGCAAGACCGATAAGGAGATTGCCGCATTGCCCGCCAAGGTAGACGCCGGGGAATTCACGGCATACGACTTGTGCGATCTCGCGGGTCAGGCGGTGCAGAAGGGTGTCGTCAAGTACGGCATCCTCCACCGGCCGAATGCCGGGCCGGACTTTCAGATGATGATGGAGAGCTTCGGCCTGGAGCCCTACGACAAGGCGGCGGCCAAGCTACAGGCGTCGAAAGCGGCGCTCAAGGATTTCTTCACCTGGGTCAAGTACTGCACCGACAAGAAGGCATTTTCCGCGACGAACACCGCGATGTCGTGGGACGCCATCGAGCAGGCTTCCTTTGCGGGCGAAGAGGCGCTGGTCTTTTTCCACGGCGTGTGGCGCGTCACCGACCAGACGAAAGCGTGGAGCCTGAAGGGCAGGGAGGACTACCAGCGCAAGATCACCTGGATCAATGCGCCAGCCGGCAAGAAGGGCGGCAAGCCGTCCAATCTGTCGCACCCGATCGCCTACGCCGTGTCCGCCAAATCGAAGAACAAGGACCTCGCTGCCTATCTCGTTGCGTTCGCCAGCCAGCCGGTTCCGAACATGCGGCATGCGGTGTCGACCAACCATACGCCGATCAACTATGGCGAGCAGTCTATGCCGGAAGTCGTCGACAAAGGGTGGGCGTTGGTTGCCGCAACGCCGATGCTCAAATATGCGAGCTTCATGCCTAACCACCCGAAGATCGGCCAATACAACGCGATCATCTTCAAAGGCATCCAGGGCGTCGAGACCGGCCGTCTGACCGCGCAGGCAGCGGCCGACTTCGTGAGCGGCGAGCTCGGCAACGAACTCGGCAAGGACGTGGTCATCCGCAACTAACGCGTCGGGACGTCCACGGATAAGAGAGGCGATACCCGCTCTCCTTTCCAAGGTTCGGCCGGGGAGTCCACCATGCCCGACTTCAGGGGCGCCCAGCTGCGGCGGCAACGGATCAACTTCGGCCTGTTCCTCGGGCCGGCGTTGGTGCTGCTCTTTCTTTTCTTCGTAGCACCGATCGTCATCGACCTGGTCCTCGCGTTCACCGACATGGGCCGCACGCTGCGGGTCAGCCAGTTCACGCTCGAAAATTTCGAACGGATGTTTACGCGCGACTCGCGGCTATTGGGCGCGCTTGGCGTCACTTTTATCTTCGTCTTAACCACACTCGCTGTCTTCAACGTCACCTTCGCACTCTTGTTGGCACTCGTGACCACCGCCGTGCCGCGGCGGCTCGGCGCTTTCTTCCGCGCGGTATGGTTGCTTCCGCGGATGAGTCCATCCGTGGTCTATGCGCTCCTGTGGTTGTGGGTGGTCGACCCGAACGAGCGCGGCCTGCTCAACCAGATCGTCGTGCATGTCTTCGGACTGCCTCCTATCGACCTGCGCAACAACCACCCGTTGCTGGTCATCATTCTGGCCAACGGATTCATCGGCGCCTCGCTCGGCATGCTCATCTTCACGTCGGCCATCCGCTCGATTCCCGAGCACCTCTTCCACGCCGCACGCGTCGACGGCGCGGGATCGCTCGCGATCGTGCGCCACGTTACGCTGCCGGCGCTGCGCTGGCCGATCTCCTACATGACCATTCACCAGACGCTCTCGCTGCTTGTGAGCTTCGAATACATTCTGCTGATCACGGCCGGCGGTCCGTTCTATGACACCACGGTCTTCTCTCTCTACGCCTATCGGCGCGCGTTCGAAAGCGGCGAATACGCGTATGGGGCGGCGCTCTCGCTCATACTGGTCGTGATCGGTGTGGTGGCGGCACTCGCGCTGTGGCGGTTGATGGACATGCAGCGGCTCCTGCAGCCGGCGCGAATCGAGGTGCACTGATGGCGGCCGTCGACGGGGTCGCAGGTCGCGCGGTCGAGGCGCGAGCCGATTGGCAAGCGCTGGCCCGACGCGCCTGGCGCACGCGGTTCACCGGCCAATCGGCATTGCTCGCGTTCCTCGTTATCGTCTCCGTACCGATCCTCCTGCCCTACTTCTGGATGGTCGTGATCGCCTTTACCGCGCGGACCGGCGGCGTTGCCAGTGACGTCCTGTGGACGGCGTGCGCGGTGATCGTGCCCGCCGTTCTCATCTATAGCGTCGTTCACATGTCGGTGGGATCCAAGAGGCTGCGACTCGCGATCGGTGTCACGCTGGTCGTGATCGCCGGGACGCTGCTCCTGGCGCTCGTCGGCGGCAAGCTCCATCTCGATAATTTCCGCTTTTTGACGCGAGCCAATTTCGTCGAGGAGCTGCGGACCAAGGCGACTTCGGGCACGCAGTTTCCGTCGGTCTGGACCGCCTTCTTCAACTCTCTGGCGCTGGCCGTGTCGCAGACGGTGATCATCCTCACCGTGGCGTCGCTGGCCGGCTACTACATCTCGCGCTTTGCCTTTCGCGGGCGCAACGTCTTCCTGCAGGGCTTGCTCGTACTCCACGCCTTCCCGGCGATGACGCTGATCATTCCGATCTTCCTGATGCTGCACTGGATCGGGCTCCTGGACACGATCGTTGGCGTCATGCTGGTGCTCGCCGCGATCGAGCTTCCCTTCTACGTGTTTGTGATGAAGGGCTTTTTCGACGGTGTGCCGTGGGACATCGAGATGAGCGCCATGACCGACGGTGCGACGCGACGCCAGGCCTTCCGCCTCGTCGTGCTGCCGCAGGTGCGCGTGGGCTTAATCGCCGTAGCGGTCTTCGCGTTCATCCGCGCCTGGGAAGAATACATCTTCGTCCGGACCTTCCTCATCGAAAATACGAACTGGGTGATGAGTCTTTACCTTTTCTGGGTGGCCGACGATGTGATGGGAGTCGACTACGGCATCGTCGCGGCCGTCGCCGTCTTCTACGTTCTGCCCAGCCTGCTCCTCTACGTGTTCTGCCAGAAGTATCTGACACAGATGACCATCGGCGGCATCAAGGGGTAAACCATGGCCCGTATCGAGCTCAAGAATCTACGCAAGGAGTGGGGCAGTGCCACGGCAGTCGACGGCCTGGATCTCGCGATCGAGGATGGCGCTTTCGTGGCGGTGCTTGGGCCGTCGGGCTGCGGCAAATCGACGACACTCATGATGCTTGCGGGCATCTACCAGCCGACCGGCGGCGATATCACGTTCGATGGTGCGCGGGTGAACGACGTCGAAGCGCGAGGCCGCAACGTCGGCATTGTCTTTCAGTCCTATGCGCTGTATCCGAACATGTCGGTACTCGACAACGTCATGTTCCCGCTGCGCTTCAAGACGGTCGAGCGAACCGAGGCCGAGCGCCGCGCGCGGGAGATCGCGGCGCTCGTGCGAGTGGACGGACTTCTCGACCGGCGGCCGAGCCAGCTCTCCGGCGGCCAGCAACAACGCGTGGCGCTGGCCCGGGCGCTGGTCAAGCGGCCGCACCTGCTGCTGCTCGACGAGCCGCTGTCGAATCTCGACGCGGGGCTGCGGCTCACCATGCGGACCGAGATTCGTCGCATCCAGCGCGAATTGGGCGTGACCACGATCCTCGTCACCCACGATCAGACCGAAGCCACGACCATGGCCGACCGGGTGGTAGTCATGAATGGCGGTCGAGTCGAGCAGGAAGGCGCCGCCGACGATCTCTACGAGCGTCCCGACACTTTGTTCGTCGCGAGCTTCATCGGCTCACCACCGATCAACCTGTTTGAGGGGGAAGCCGACGCTGGCGTGGTCAAGTTTCATGAGGCGAGCATCGCCCTGGCGGAGTCGGTCCGCGGCCCGGTCGTCCTGGGGATCCGGCCGGAGAGCTTGCAGGTGGCGGAGCGTGGAACGCCCGCGCATGTCACCGCCGCCGAGCCGATGGGCCGGGAGGTCCTCTATACGGCGGACAGTTCCTTCGGCGTCATTCGTTTTCTCGAGGCCGGCGTGGAAGCCCGCTATCGCGAAGGCGATAACGTGCAACTCAATTTTTCCCCGGCGAGCGCGCTCCTCTTCGACAAGGCAAGCGGCAGGCGCATGGATGCACGTATTGCGATTTGATCAAGTTTCCCATTCGGTAATGTTACTCGGTAACCACTAACTGTCTTTTTATGGCAACCAGGACACAAGCCAAGGTCTTGACGGCAATCGTCGGCAGCTATCCAAAGCCGCGCTATATCTACCGGCAAAACGGTCGCTCGCTACTGGACAGCTTTGGCTTTTCCTTCGACCGTCTCCAAAAGGAACTGGGGCAAGCCGAGTTTGCAAGATTGTTGGACAAGGCGGCTTTGGAGGCTATCAAAGACCAAAACCGAGCGGGCATCGACATCGTGACCGACGGCGAAGAACGACGCGGCCACTATGTGCTCCATATCGTCAACAAACTGGAAGGTATTGACGCCTGTAACCGAAAACCCATCTCGATGCGAGCCGGAACTGCCCAGCAGGACGCTCCGCGTGTCATTGGCAAAATAAAGCATAAGAAGGCGATGGTTCTCGATGAGTTTTTGTTTACGAAGAAGCACGCTAAGGGGGTTGCCAAAATAGGCCTTCCTGGGCCTAGCACCGTTGCCGACTGTGTAGCGGATGAATATTATCAGGGCGATCGAAAGCAACTTGCCTTTGACTACGCCGACGCGATTCATCATGAAGTTGCAGTGCTCATAACGGCCGGATGCCGGATTATTCAGTTCGACGATCCTGTGCTACTGCGCTACCCGGCAGCAGCGCAGGCCTGGGGGCTGCAAGCACTCGAGCGTTGCTTTGCGGGACTGGAGGACCAGGCGACTTTTGTGGTGCATATTTGCCGCGGATATCCAAATAAGCCGCTGGAGCGAAAAGGCATAAGCTACAAAGCGAATCAGGACTATTACGGTGATATCTTGACCTGGCTGTCCGAGTCCAAGCTGGACGTCGTTTCGATAGAGGGGGCGGCGAGCAAGCTGGATGTTTCCATATTGAGCGCTATCGGCAAAAAAACCGTCATGCTAGGCGTAGTTGATGTCGGTGAGAACGAAGTTGAAAGTGTTGAATCCTTGGTCGCGCGCGCTAGCGAAGCTCTCCGCTACTTACCGAAGGAGCAACTGATTCTAGCGCCGGACTGCGGCATGCTAGAGCTGACTCACGCGAGCGCCAGAAAAAAGCTCACCAACTTGTCATTGGCCGCTCACGAAGTCAATCAAGCTGCCGCCCTGGCCCGCTGACGCGACCGCGCTTCTTGCCGCCGGATGAAATTCGTCACCTATAATATTCAATACGGCCTCGGCAAGGACGACCGGTACGACCTCGCGCGCATCGCCCGCGAGGTCGAGGCCGCGGACGTCATCGCCCTGCAGGAGGTGGAGCGCCATTGGCGGCGCTCGGGTTGCGTCGACGCTCCTGCTGTGCTCGGGTCGCATCTGCCCGAGCACCATTGGGTCTACGGCGCCAATCTCGACATGGACGCGAGTTACCGCGACTCCGCGGGCAGGCTGGTCAACCGCCGGCGTCAGTTCGGCACGATGATCCTGTCGCGGCCGCCGATCGTGTCCTCGCGCAATCACCTGCTGCCGAAGTACGGCACGCTTACCCAACACAGCATTCAGCAAGGCGCCTTGGAGGCGGTCATCGTGACCGAGCGCGCAGGGCCGGTGCGAGTCTATTCGGTGCATCTCAGCCATCTGAGCATCGCGGCTCGAATGCCACAGATCGACGCTCTCCTCGATATCCATGCGCGGGCGCCTGCCGAAGGCGGTGCATGGTGCGGCGGCCATCCGGATCCCGCCGCCGGCTGGACCGAAGGCGAGATGCCGCCGATGCCGGCCGAAGCGATGTTAATGGGCGATTTCAATTTCGAGTGGTCCGCGCCCGAGTACGACCGCGTCGTGGGTCCGCTCACGAAGCAATTTGGCCGCCTCAATCGGCTCACCGGGTTCGTCGACGCATGGGTCGCAGCGGGCCATTGCGAAAATGCGGGCGCGACCATTAGCTCCGGCCAGAGAATCGATTTCTGCTTTGTGTCGTCTGCGCTCGCGAGGCGAGTCCGATCCTGTCGGGTCGACGATGACGCTGTCGGTTCCGATCATCAGCCGGTCTGGATCGAGACCGATTTCTAAAGGCGCCGCGATTCCATTTCGCTTGCATTTCCGTAGGCATCGTGGCCGCTCGAGCTCGAACGCTTATGGCGTTGAAACACTCTCTCTTCCAGACTCGTGCCATGTTGGAAGAGATTATGCGTTGACGCGCCGCTCATTTGCGCGGATACTCGTTTCCAGCGCCGATTTGAAACCGATGTTGTGTGATGCAACGTCGCAGCTTGCGGGCGCTTAACAAATTCGGCTAAAG
>DATNNK010000042.1:0-5022 GCA_035601875.1 Casimicrobiaceae bacterium
CATGAGCAAATGCAGCGCGATCGCGGTCACGATCGCGATACCGAGCACGGCCAGACGGTACGCCGGAAAGGCGATATTGCCGATCACGAGTGGCCGTTGCAGCGAAGCCGGCGCCGCGATCGGGATCGGGTCACCGCCCCAGACGATGAGGCAGGTGTCGGCGACGATGAACGAGATGCCCAGCGTCACCAGCACCTGTCCCAGGGCGTTTCCGGCCAGGGGACGCAAAATGAACCGCTCGACCAAGCCGCCAAACGCGGCAACCACGAGTCCGCCGAGCAGCGCCGCAAGCCAGAGGTTTGGCACGAGCTTGAGTGCCGTGACGCCCAAATACGCGCCGAGCATGAACAACGAGCCATGGGTGAGATTCGCGATGCGCATCAGCCCGAAGATCAGCGAGAATCCTGCCGCGAGCAGAAACAGCAAGCCGCCGAGGGCCAGGCTGTTCAACGTCTGGACGATCCAGAACTGCATGTCGGCGAAGCTCGGGAATATCGCTGATGCAGGACCGTCGTCCCCGCCTATGTTGCCAACTTAGCGGGGACCCAGTGACTTTGCCGCAACGACACTGGATTCCCGCTCAGTTACCAAAATGCAGCGGGAATGACGGTATCTTAAGGCTCGAGATTTTTCGCGGGCGGCCAATCGCGTGAATACACTGGATTCTTCAGGAACTCCTTCGGATCGTAGGTCCAGAACTGGCTCACTCCCGGGTAGGTGTAGATGACCGCATTGACCAGTCGTCCCTCCTTGCGTTCGACTTTGCGAATATAGACGTTGCCGACGATATTGCCGTACTCGTCGAATGCCACCGGGCCGCGCGCCGTATCGATCTTGGTCGCCCGCAATGCTTTCATGAACGCTGGTTTGTCCTCGATCTTGCCGTTGACTGAGGCGAGAGCGGCCTCGAGCACCGCACCCTCGACATAAGTCGCCGCGGCGTAGAAGCCGGGATCGTACTTCCATTCGGCGCGGAAAGCGGTAGCAAATTTCTTGTTGATCGGATTGTCGAGCTCGGCCGAATACCAGCAGGCGGTGATGATACCGAGCGCCTCGTCGCCCATGTTCTTCAGCACCGCCTCGTCGAATGCGGTCATGCCGCCCACGACGGCGATCTTGCCTTTCAGTCCGTACTCATTGAACTGTTTGAACCAACGGAAGCCGTTCGAGCCGGCGAAGCCAAGAAAGATGGCGTCGATATTGGTCTTGAGCTGCGCGAGGTAGGTCGCGTAGTCGGGAACGGTGAGCGGCGGAAACGTTTTCTGCACGATCTTGCCACCTGCATCCTCGAACACGCGCTGGAAGCCGGCGCACATCTCGTGGCCGTAGGCGATGTCGTCGGCGATCACCGCCATGCGCTTGTACTTGAGCGTTTTCGCGCAATAGTCGGCCAGCGCGTCAGCGGACTGCGAGGAAGTCGATGTCGCGCGAACGAACCAGGGATTGGGATTGCGCTGCGTCAGGTCTTCCGCGGCGGCGACCGACAAGGTCGGGAGCTGCTGCGAGCGGATGTAGTCGTCGGCGGCGAGCGCTTCGCCCGCGGCGAGGGGCCCGATCATGACCTGAATCTTGTTCCTCTCGACGAGCTCCTGCAGCTTGGTGCGCGCCTGGGCCGGCACGCCGGCGCTATCGGCGACGAACAACTCGACTTTTCTGCCCGCCAGGGTGTTGTTGCGCTCGCGCAGGAACTGCATCAGCGCTCGCTCCATGTCGATACCGCCGGATGCCAGCGGACCGGTCTTGACGGTCAGCAGCCCGACCCGGATGGGCTCGGTCTGCGCGCGCGCGATGACCGGAATACCGAGCGCCGCAGCACCGAGGCCGCTGCCGGCCGCCTGGATGAAGCTTCTGCGGGTGAGTGCCATAGGTGGTCCTCCTTGTCGATGAATCCGTCAATGAGTCGGGTTCTTGGGCGCATCCGGCTGTTTGGTCGGTTGCGAGCGGTCGAAGGCGTCGATCTTCATGCACTCGTCGAAAATTCGCTTGACGGTGGGTACGCCGGTCGTTGGAGTATCGAAATATCCGGCGGCGAAGACCTGCGACCCAAGGCAGATATCGGCCATCGTCGGTGTATCGCCGTGGCAGAAGCTGCCTGTCTCGCGCTCGTTCGCGAGATGGGCTTCGAGCGCTTCGAGCGCCTTCAGCGTCCAGTGTTGCAGCCAGCGGTTGCGCGCGGCTTCGTCCTGATGCATTTCTCGCTCGAGATAGTTGCGGATACGTGGCACGATGAGTGGATGGGCGTCGCATGCGACAATCATCGAGAGCCCGCGAACGCGGGCGCGGCCGCGTGGGTCCTTGGGCAGCAGCGGCGGTGCCGGGAAGCTCTCTTCCAGGTACTCGATGATGGCGAGCGATTGAAAGAGCGGCGGGCCGCCGTCGATGACGAGCGCCGGGACCACGCTTTGCGGATTGACGGCCTTGTAGTCGTCGCCATGCTGCACGCCCTGCAGCAGATTAATGTACTGCTGCTCGGCCTCGACTCCCTTGAGCGCCAGCGCCACGCGCACGCGGTAGGTGGCGAGCGAGCGCCAGAATCCGTATAGCTTCATCGTCATGACAGCGATCCTCCTCGATTGACGATCACCCGCTTGGGGGAATCACCGGAACCAGGACATACGATTGCTGCAATGGGCCTGCGTGTAGTGTAGTCCTGCCGCCGAAGACCGCGGCGGGACGATCGCGCGGATCGTCGTGCAGAAACGGCCCGCAGCCGCGCAGCTCGTTCTTGAAGTTCGATAGGCGCGCTCCGGTCGCTTTGCCCCATTCGTAGTCGCGGCCGCGCACGGTCAGCGCGAGCCGGTGGCCGCTGGGCACGACGATCGAGGTCGGCCAGAGCTCGATGTCGAGCGGCACGGCTTCACCCGGATCGAGGGGCTGCTCCTCGTCATGCGCGTGATACGGCCGGTATTCGGTCGAGAGCGTTGGATCGAGCTTGCGGTGCGACGCGCGTAGCCAGCCTTGCGCAATCGGCGTGTGCGGATCGATCGCACCCATGAACACCACCTCGCGCAGGTCCGGCGCGAACACGCGGAAGACCAGGAACATATCCGCGTCGGCCGTCGACGACGACACGAACAACTTTGCCGCGAGCGGTCCGGTGATCTCGGTCTCGCGGTCGAGCGGTGCGCTGACGAACGTCACGCCGTCGCCCTGTGCGTCAAAGGCGACGCATCCGGCCGCGCGCACCGGTTCGCGGCCGAGGCTCTGGTCGGCCGGATCGAGGTAATAGCGTGTCCATTGCGTCCGTGCGATAGGCCATTGGCCCTCGTGCCGGAGGACGAAGCGGTCGACGTGGCGTACCTGCAGTTGCACGCGCGGCTGCTGGCTCCAGCCGTTGTCGCGGCCTTTGAGAAAGCAGTCGAAGAAGCGCTTTTGCAGCTTGACACCGTAGTCGGTGTAGAAGTGGGTCCAATGCTCGAGGCCATGCGCCTCCAGCCATTTGTCCTTGGAGGCAGCGCGCACGAAGCCCTCGAAATTGCCGCGAGGGTGCAAGCCCTGTCCGCCCCAGTTGGCGGCGGACAGAAACGGTACGGTTACCTTGTCCCAGACCGGCGAGCGCGACCGGTGATAGTCGTCGTCCTGCGGATGAGCGCGGATCTGTTCGCCAAAGTCGCAGCGGTTCTGGTAGAGCTCCCGATCCGTCAGCGTCTGGTCACCGCACACGAGCTCACCCGTGACGCGGCTCCTGGGCCCTCGTTCGCCGCGACCGTACTGCACCGTGGTCACCTGCATGTCGTACCAGTTGGCCCAGAAGGTGCACAGGATTCCGCCGTGATGCGTCATGTCGCGATACCAGTCGGCGGCGCCCTCCCAGACGCACATCGCGGCAAGATGCGGCGGCTGCAGCGATGCGACGTGCCACTGGTTGATGCCGTAATACGAAATGCCGTTGAGGCCCACCTTGCCGTTCGACCATGGCTGCACGCCGGCCCACTCGATGCAGTTGTAGAGGTCCTTGGTCTCGCGCCGAGCGAAGTGATCGATAAAACCGGGCGAACGGCCCGCGCCCCGCGAATCGACGCGGACGCAAACGTAGCCGTCGGGCACCCATTTTTCCGGGTCGACGACTTCCCAGTTCTGATACTGATTGGTCGAGCCGTACGCAACGTCCGGATGCTCCGCCACCATGCGCTGCCACGCGCTCGGATAGCCTTCCTGGAACGCCAGACCCTTCGCGTAGGGACCATAACTCAGGATGACGGGATAGACTCCGGGCTCGGGCGGGGAGAATACATCCGCGCGCAGGGTGAGCCCGTCGTCCATGGGGATCGGTGCATCCCAGTCGATGCGCATCCCATCGCGGAGCTCGCTCGCGGGCGACCCCATCCGTCCTCCTTTGGACATAAGCGCGGCGCTGTTGCGATTCATTATGTTTATCGCGCGCCAATTTGACGCCACGGTGTAGCAAGTGTCAACTTGAGCGCGCGCCATATCACAGACGATGGAGCTGCCATTGAAAATCGGTATCGCAGGCACGGGTCGAATGGGTGCGGCAGTGGCGGGCCGCTTGCTGAGCGTCGGTCACGACGTGATGGTGTGGAACCGCACCCGCGGAAAAACCGAAGCGCTCGCGCTGGCGGGCGCGAGCGTGACGGCAACACCCGCCGAGCTCGCGACGCGAACGGAGATCGTCATCACATTTCTAACCGACGCAGCCGCGATCGACGCTACGTATCACGGCAGTGACGGCCTGCTAGCCGGCGAGGTGCGCGGGAAGCTCTTTATCGACATGAGCACCGTTCGCCCCGAGACCGAGAAGGCGCTCGCGGCGAAGGTCGGCGCGAAAGGCGCCGCGCTCATCGAGTGCCCTGTCGGCGGCACCGTCGGACCCGCCAAGGAAGGGAAGCTGGTCGGTTTTGTCGGCGGCGAGACGTCCGACGTGGAACGAGCGCGGCCGGTGCTCAATGACATATGCCGGCGCGTGGAGCACGTCGGCGCGGTGGGCGCGGGTGCGAGATTGAAGCTCGCCATCAATCTGCCGCTGCTCGTCTATTATCAGGCGCTGGGCGAGGCGTTGTCGCT
>DATNNK010000043.1:0-6647 GCA_035601875.1 Casimicrobiaceae bacterium
TCATCCAGAACGCGAGCGGCTGCGGCGCATCGAACACAAAGAGCATGCCGTGATCCGGCTTGAGACTGAATCGATGCATCAGGCCTATCGTCCGCGTCGCGGTCGTTGCCGCCGTTTCAGCGACGAGCCGATGGCCTTTGATGCTGAGCTGAACGGTGGGCGATTCCTCGCCGGACGCAGGACTGCTTAGCGCCATCAAAACCGCGAGAGAGCACGCCAATAACAATTTCATGGTAAGTGAACCTTGGCTGGCGCCAAGCGGCGCCGCTGTCGATAGAGCGCCCAAAGTGCGACGCTCAGCACCGTGAATCCGGTCATTCCCGCCGCGAGGCCCTTGAGCGACTGGGCGAGAAACGGCGCGATCGTGCCGGCGTTGACCGCCGCGAGCACGAAATGCACGAACCCCTGCAACGACGACGCCATGCCGCGCATGGTCGGAAACAGGTCGAGCAGCAGCAAGGTTGCCGACGGCATCACGATGCTGCTTCCCATGGTGTAGATCATGATCGGCAGCACATGCCAGGGAACCGCGGGGGCCACATACCACGCCACCGCCATCTGAATCGTTGCGCCGGCAAACATGAGCAGATAGCCGAGACCGATGGTACGCGCTGCGGAGAGGTTCCCCGCCGCGCGGCCCGAAACGAGAGCGCCAATCATCACGCCGCCGATCATCGGCATGAACAGCCACGCGAAACCGTAGCTCGATACGCCGAGCAAGTCGATCAAAAACGACGGCGCGCTGGCGATGTAGACAAAGAACGCGGCGAAGTTCAGCGCCGGTATGGTTGCAAGCAACAGAAAATCGCGATTGCGCAGCACGCTGACGTAGTTGCGCCACAAGTCGCGCGGATGAAGCGACTGTCTTTGCGCGACGGGCAGAGTCTCTGGAAGCCCTTTTGCCGACCAGGTCAGCAGTAGGATAACCAGCGCCAGCAATACCCAGAAGATGGAACGCCAGCCGAACGCGTTGAGCAGCACGCCACCCAGGACCGGAGCGATCGCCGGAGCAATCCCGAATACCAACGTGATCTGGGACATTACGCGCTGCGCTTCGGGCCCCTGAAAGCGGTCGCGGATGATTGCCCGGCCGACCACCAGGCCGCTGCCGGCGCAAGCACCCTGCAGCGCTCGAAACAGCCACATCGTCTCAATATTGCCGGCGATCGCGCAGCCGAGCGTCGCCAACGCATAGACACCAAGCCCGACCATCACTACCGGCCGCCGGCCAAGCGCATCGGAAAGCGCGCCGTGCCAAAGCATCATGAACGCGTAGGCGAAGAGATACGACGACAGCGTTTGCTGGACCGCGAGCGGCGCGACGTCGAGATCTCTTCCGATCTCGTGGAATGCCGGAAGATAGACGTCGATCGAAAAAGGCCCGAGCATTGCCAGCGCAGCGAGCAGGATCGCAAGCGGCCATGCGCCGACGTGCCGCGACGTCACGCGGGACTCTGCGGATCCGAGGCTCGCCTTGCGTTCGCAACCGGTCGCGTCTTAGAGCTCATAGCTTTCGCCCTCGCCTCGCAGTGCTGCCTCGACTGCCGATTGGTCGAACTGCGGTGCAAACATGGTAATGAATTCGTAAACGAAACCGCGCAGAAAGACGCCGCGCCGCAGGCCAAGCCGCGCCGTGCTGGGAGCAAAAAGATGGCCGGCGTCGATCTTGTCGAACTGGACGTCGCGCTCTGGATCGTATGCCAGCATCGAGACGATGCCGACACCGAATCCGAGCTCGACATAGGTCTTGATGACATCCGAGTCGAGCGCGGTTAGAACCACGTTGGGCTCGAGCCCCTTGGCTTCGAACGCGGCGTCGATTTTCGCGCGTCCGGTAAAGGTGGCGTGGTAAGTGACGAGGGGATAGCGTGCCAACGCCTCGAGCGTCAACGGCTGCACTTTGGACAACGGATGTCCCTTGGGCACCAGAACGCATCGGTTCCATGAATAGCACGGCAGCGTGACCAGTTCGGAGAACTCGGTAAGCGATTCGGTAGCGATCCCGAGATCGGCTTCGCCGCGGGCGGTTTGCTTCCCGACCTGGACCGGATCGCCTTGATGCAAGAGCAGGCGCACCTTCGGATAGCGTTCGGCAAAGCGCTTCAGCACCGGCGGCAGCACGTATCGCGCCTGAAGGTGGGTGGTCGCGATGGCCAGCGTTCCGGTGTCCTCGCTCTTGAATTCGGCGCCGATGTGGCGCAGGTTGTTGAGCTCCTGCAGCACGCGTCGTGCCGATGCGACGATGACCTCGCCGCCGGCAGTCAGCGTCGTAAGGCGCTTGCCCTGGCGAATGAAAATCGGCACGCCGAGCTCCTCCTCGAGCTGACGTATCTGCTTGCTTATCCCGGGTTGCGAAGTGAACAGCGCCTCAGCTGCGGCGGAGACGTTGAGCCCATGGTCGACGATCGCGCAAAGGTAACGCAGTTGCTGCAGGTTCAAGGTAGCTTGGGAATTGACTGGACGCCGGCGGAGGGTCAAATTATATAGCGAAACACGCTGCGATTACTGCGAGCGACGGATCGCAGGCCGTGCCTCGCGGCACTCATGGCTCAATATTTTTCCATCCATCCCAGCAATCCGCAGCCGCGATTGGTGCGACAGTCGGCTGAAATCGTCCGCGCGGGCGGGGTGATCGCATACCCGACGGATTCGAGCTATGCATTCGGATGCCAGATCGGCAATGCGGATGCCGTGCAGCGCATTCGCGCGCTGCGTGCCATCGACGACAGCCATCATCTGACGCTGGTTTGCCGCGATCTGCGCGAGATCGGCCGTTACGCGCAGCTCGACAACTGGCAATTCCGCATTGTGAAGCAGGGGGTTCCCGGAAGCTACACGTTCCTGCTGCCGGCGACGCGCGAAGTGCCGCGGCGGCTCAAGCATCCCAGGCGCAGCACGATTGGCATACGGGTCCCGGAGCACGCGGTGGTCCATGCGCTGCTCGATGAGCTCGGCGAGCCATTGCTTTCATCGACGTTGATTCCAGCGGGCGCATCGGAGGCGCTCAACGATCCCGACCAGATCCGCGCACGTTACGAGCACGTTCTCGACCTGATCATCGACAGCGGTGCCTGTCATCTCGAGCCGACGACCGTTATTGACCTCGCGGTTTCACCGCCGGTCGTCGTCCGGCGTGGCCGCGGTGACACCGCACGACTGGGCCTGCCAATGGTAACTTGAGGGCGGCCGTTTGGGGCCTATCCCGGAGACAGATTGCGACAAGCAAGCATCGCCGGTCGGCTACTGGTAGAATCGTGCCCCAATGGATTTGTCTCTCGCGACCATCGTTCTTTGGGCGGTGCCGGTGGTCTTCGCGATAACCTTGCACGAAGCGGCACACGGCTATGTCGCCAGACAGTTTGGCGATCAGACCGCATACATGCTGGGCCGGGTGACCTTGAATCCGCTCAAGCATATCGACCCGATCGGTACCATCGCGGTTCCTGGGTTTTTGATTGCGATGTCGGTGCTGACCAAAGCACCTTTGTTCATCTTCGGTTGGGCGAAGCCGGTTCCGGTCCAGTTTGCGAATCTGCGTAATCCGAAGCGTGACATGTTCTGGGTTGCGGTGGCGGGGCCGATGGCCAATCTCGTGATGGCCATCGGATGGGGATTCCTTTTAAGGGTTGCGGCGCCCGACGGAACGACAAGCGATGCCGGCATCGCCCAGATGGCCGACTTCGGTGTACAGGTAAATCTGATGTTGATGGCTTTGAATCTACTTCCTATTCTTCCGCTCGATGGCGGCCGCGTCGCCGTGAGCCTGTTGCCGCATCGCATCGCGTCTGCCTACGCGCGGCTCGAGCGCTACGGTTTCGTGCTGGTGATCATCCTGCTCGTGACCGGCATCTTGAGCGATCTCATGGCGCCCTTGCTCCGTCTCGGTACTTACGCCGTCATCTCGATCACCGGCCTTTGATCCAATCCATGCGGCGATTGACCGATGTTTGCTGACCGGGTCCTGTCCGGCATGCGGCCCACCGGGCGCATGCACATCGGCCACTATCACGGCGCGTTGAAGAACTGGCTCCGGCTGCAGGAAGAGCACGAATGCCTCTACTTCGCTGCTGACTGGCACGCGCTGACGACGCACTACGAGACGCCCGAGCGCATCGAAGACAGCGTTTGGGAGATGTTCATCGACTGGCTTGCGGTCGGCATCAACCCGAACCGGGCAACCATCTTCATCCAATCGCGCGTGATCGAGCACGCCGAGCTGACGCTGCTGCTCGGAATGATCGCGCCAGTCGGCTGGCTCGAGCGCGTGCCGACCTACAAGGATCAGCAGGAAAAACTGTCCGACCGCGATCTGTCCACCTTCGGCTTTCTAGGTTACCCGGTGATGCAGGCGGCGGATATCCTGATCTACAGGGCGAACATGGTTCCGGTCGGTGAAGATCAGGTTGCGCACCTCGAGCTGGTACGCGAGCTCGCACGCCGCTTCAACCACATTTACGGCAAGGAAGTGGGCTTCGAGGAAAAGGCCAAAGCCGCGATCAAGAAGCTTGGCTCCAAGCGCTCCAAGCGCTACGAGTCATTGCGGACTGCGTTCCAGGAGCAGGGCGATGACGGCGCGCTCGAAGCAGCGCGCGACATGCTCGACGCGGCACAGAATCTCGCGCTCGGCGATCGCGAGCGACTGTTCGGATATCTCGAAGGCTCCCGCCGCATGATCCTTGCGGAACCGCAGCCGCTGCTCACCGAAGCCTCGAAGGTGCCCGGCCTGGACGGGCAGAAGATGTCCAAGTCCTATGACAACGCGATCTTCCTGCGCGAGGATCCGGCCTCGATCACCACCAAGGTTCGCACCATGCAGACCGATCCGGCGCGGGTCCGGCGCTCCGATCCCGGCAACCCCGCCAAGTGCCCGGTGTGGCCGCTGCACCAGATTTACTCCGACCAGCCAACGCAAGCGTGGGTGCAGAAAGGGTGCACCACCGCCGGCATCGGCTGCCTGGAATGCAAGCAGCCCGTCATCGACGCCATCATCGCCGAGCAGGTGCCGTTTCATGAACGGGCGCAGAAATACCTCGACGACCCGTCGCTGGTGCGGGCGATCGTCGCCGACGGCTGCGAACGGGCAAAGAAGCTCGCCGAGGAAACCATGCGCGAGGTCCGCGAGGCCATGGGCTTGAGCTACACGTGAGCAAGGCCACCGCGGTTGCACCGGTCATCGATCTTGCGCAGGCCGCGGGGGCGCCGGTCGCGCGCATCTACGGCGAGCCGCTGCTGGAGATGCCGCACGATCTGTACATTCCGCCGGAAGCGCTCGAAGTTTTCCTCGAAACCTTCGAGGGTCCGCTGGACCTGCTCCTGTATCTTATTCGCAAGCAGAATATCAACGTTCTCGACATTCCGATGGCGGAGCTCACGCGCCAATATCTGGGCTACGTTGAAATGATGCGCCGTACCCAGCTCGAGCTCGCGGCTGAATACCTGCTGATGGCGGCAGTGCTGATCGAGATCAAATCGCGGCTCCTCCTGCCGAAGCCGCCACCGCTGTCCGGCGAAGAGGTGGAAGACCCGCGCGCCGAGCTCGTTCGCAGGCTGCTCGAATATGAACGCATGAAGGCCGGAGCGAGGGCACTCGACGAGCTGCCTCTGGCCGAGCGCGATTTCTCGCTGGTGCGGGTCTGGTTCGACAGGGTTGCCTTGGCGCGCCTGCCCGAGGTCAGCCCGGACGACCTCAAGGCGGCGTGGGCGGTACTGGTTGCGCGCGCGCGCGCGAATCGTCATCATCTGGTTTCCCGCGAGCAATTGTCGGTCAGAAGCCAAATGAGCCGACTGCTGAAATTGCTCGAGCCGGGACGATTTGTCGAGTTTCTCGCGCTGTTCGAGGAACGTGTCGACCTACCGCGGCTGGTGGTGACGTTTCTGGCGATCCTCGAGCTGGCGCGGGAGCGTTTACTCGACATCGCGCAAGCGGCGCCTTACGCGCCGATCTACGTGCAACGCAAGGGCGATCCCGCATTCAACCTGGAAGCGGACGCCACAGCCTGAGCCAATGATAGCTGCCGCTAATCGAAGCGCAATGAGCCGATGACCGACGATCTGACCCGCACCAAGGGCATCCTCGAGGCAGCGCTTCTGGTCGCCGGCGAGCCGGTGGCCATCGCGCAACTTTCGAAGCTGTTCGATCCGCCGCTCGAGGCCGCCCTCATCCGCAAGCTCCTCGAAGATCTGCGAGCGGCCTGGGCCGATCGTAGTGTCGAGCTTGCGCAAGTGGCGAGCGGGTGGCGTTTCCAGGCGCGGCCCGAGATTCAGCCTTACCTCGAGCGTCTCTCGCCGGAGAAGCCGCCGCGCTACTCACGCGCGGCGATGGAGACGCTGGCGATCATTGCCTATCAGCAGCCGGTGACTCGTGGCGACATCGAAGCCATCCGCGGCGTGCAGGTCTCCACCAACGTCATCAAGACGCTGGAAGATCGTCAGTGGATCGAAGCAGTAGGTCATCGCGAAACGCCCGGACGGCCCGCGCTGTACGCGACGACCAAGAACTTTCTGGACGACCTAGGCTTGCGCTCACTCGCCGAATTGCCGCCGTTGGCGGACCTTGATACATCCCACCTTCTGGAGTTACCCGATGCCCCAGCAAAGGCCGCCGAGGCCGAACTAGCGCTCGCGAGCCCGCTCCTCGACACAGCGGA
>DATNNK010000044.1:0-4860 GCA_035601875.1 Casimicrobiaceae bacterium
CCCCCGCGATTTCCTCGAGGCCGTCGACACCATCGGTGTCGCCCGCAATCGCGTGAACCCCGGGGTGGCCGTGCAGCGCGATTCCAAGCGCTAGCAGGAACTCCACATTGCGCCCGCCGCGCCCGGTGCCGCGAACCGTGACCGTGGTTTCGCCGCCGGACATAAGCACGCAGGGCGGTACGAAAGGCTGCCGGCGGTCCGCGACCTGCAACGCAATGCCGCCCATGACCTTCCCGACGTCGCGCGCTTCGCCTTCGAGGCGATCACCGAGAATGTGGGCCGGAACGGTCGCGTCGTGCGCCACGACGGCCGCCGCCTCGAGCGCCATCTGCGGCGTCGCGATCATCCGCGTCTCGATCCCGGAAAGACGCGGATCGCCCGGCTTCACGGTTTCGCCTTCACCGGATTCGAGCAGCCGGCGCACGTTGGCCGGAACTTCGATGTCGTGGCGTCGCAGAATCGCCAGCGCGTCCTCGCAGGTGGTGGGATCGGGCACCGTTGGACCGGAGGCAATGTCGATCGGGTCGTCGCCCGGGACGTCGGAAATGAGCAGCGTCACCACCTTGGCCGGATAGCACGCCGCAGCCAGCCGGCCGCCCTTGAGCGCGGACAGATGACGCCGCACGCAATTCATTTCGGAAATGTTCGCCCCGCTCTTGAGCAGTGCCTTGTTCACCGCCTGCTTGTCGGCGAGCGTCAGGCCCGGTGCTGGCGCTGCCAGCACCGCAGAGCCCCCGCCAGAAATCAGGCACAGCACGAGATCGTCCGCCGTGAGGCCGGCAACCTTCTCGCGGATGCGCCGCGCCGCGTCGATACCGGCAGCGTCGGGTACCGGATGTGCGGCCTGGACGATCTCGATGCGTTCGCAGCGAACCGCGTAGCCGTAGCGGGTGACCACGAGCCCTTCGAGCGGACCGTCGACGTTGTCCTCGACCGCGCGCGCCATTGCCGCAGATGCCTTGCCGGCACCGAATACCAGCATTCGTCCGCGCGGCCGCGGCGGCAAATGCGCCGGCAGGCAAAGTGACGGCTGCGCGGCGTCGATGGCGGCGTCGAACATGCGTCTCAACAACTCACGCGGTGTGCGCATTGGACCTCGCGAAAACGCGGCGCCGGCCGTTTCTTCATCGCTGCCGGTCGCTAATGGCTCGTTCGGGTGCTAGTTCGACGCTCCCGCCCTCTTCTGTCCGATTTCGAAGTTGGCCAGGTACTCGAGAGCCCGCACCATCGCCGAGTGATCCCACGCCGCCCCGGCATGCGCGGCACACGCATTGAACAATTCCTGCGCCGTTGCAGTGTTCGGTAACGCCACGCCCATCTGCCGCGCGTTGGAGAGCGCGAGATTCAGATCTTTCTGGTGCAGCTCGATGCGAAAGCCTGGGTCGAACGTGCGCTTGACCATCCGTTCGCCGTGCACTTCCAGAACCTTGGACGAGGCGAATCCACCCATCAGCGCCTGGCGCACGCGCGCCGGGTCGGCCCCGGCGTTTGCGGCGAACAACAGGGCTTCGGCGACCGCCTTGATGGTGAGCGCGACGATGATCTGGTTCGCGACCTTGGCGGTCTGGCCGTCGCCGTTGTTGCCGACCCGCGTGATATCAGGCCCGATGATGAGTCCCATCGGAACATACGATTGGAGGTTCGGCAGGGGTCTTCTTATATTGTCATTGTTGCAGTGCGTCATGTTTCATTGTCACTGCGTTGCTATCGAAGGAGCACACCTATGGAACGAATCAAACTGGACTATGAACCCCTCAGGGCAGCCGCCGCACGAGGCGAGCGAGCACATATAGAAACCCAGGCGCGTAAACTGCGCGACCAGCACATCGCGAACGTCGTAGTTCATGCGGCTATCAGCTCTCGGTCTGTCATCATGGCCTTCGGGCGCAGGATCTTGGCTTGGCGCAAGCATCGCTATGAAGTAGCCCCCAAACTTAACAGGCTGTTGAATCTTATCCGCATGTAACTGATGTCCGTTGCGCGGTCGAGATGCATCACCTGCGGGGCGGCACGGCTGTAAGGGGTCCGGTTACGCGCTGACTTGTGGCATCAGTAAGCTCCGATGTCGCGTCTGCGCGAGCCGCGCTTCACTCAAGTCACGGGCGCCGGGTTGAAAAGAACCAACGCGTTGTGCAGCTTCCATTGCTCGGCCCAAGTCTTCTTTCGACCGCTGGCCACGTCGAGCATGAGTTGGAACAGTTGCCAGCCAACCTCCTCGATCGTCTTCTCCCCGGTGGCGATTGTGCCGGCATTGACGTCCATGAGGTCGTGCCAGCGCTTCGCAAGGTTGCTGCGCGTAGCGACCTTGATCACCGGAACCTGCGCAAGTCCATAGGGCGTGCCGCGGCCGGTGGTGAAAACGTGCAGGTTCATCCCGGCCGCGAGCTGCAACGTGCCGCAGATGAAATCGCTGGCCGGCGTAGCGGCGAAGATAAGGCCCTTCTGGCTGGCCTTCTCACCCGGCGACAGAACGCCGGAGATCGGTGAACTGCCGGACTTCACGATCGAGCCCATCGCCTTCTCGACGATGTTCGACAGACCGCCCTTCTTGTTGCCTGGCGTTGTGTTGGCGCTGCGATCGACCCGGCCTTTTTCGAGGTAGTTGTCGTACCAGGCCATTTCCTTGATCATTGCTTCGGCGACTTCCGGACTCGTCGCACGTGACGTCAGTTGGTCGATGCCATCGCGCACCTCGGTGACTTCCGAGAACATCACGGTGGCGCCGGCGCGCACCAGCAGGTCGGTGCAGAAGCCGACCGCCGGATTGGCGGTGACTCCGGAGAAGGCGTCGCTGCCGCCGCACTGCACGCCCACCACCAGCTCGCTGGCGGAAACGGTCTCGCGCCGGCGCGCGTTCAGGCGCTCGAGGTGTTCCTCGGCCCGCGTCATGATCGAATCGATCATGGACATAAAGCCCACATGCTTGTCATCCTGGAGGCGGACCACGTCCAGGACTGCTTCAGCGTTGTCGCCGATGTCGGCCACGTTGCGTTCGTCGACCAGCGGGACTGTCCCGGGCGGCAGCAGGCGTTCTGGTTGCAGCTTCTCGCAGCCCAGGCTGATCACCATCACCTCGCCGCCGAAGTTCGGATTGAGGCTGATGTTGCGCAGCGTGCGGATCGGAATGATTGCGTCGGGCGCGTCGATGGCAACGCCACAGCCATAAGTGTGGTCCAGCCCCACGACGTCGTCGACGTTAGGGAACTTGGGCAGCAGTTCTGTCTTGATGCGCTGCACGGCGAAGTCAGTCACGCCGGCCACGCACTGCACGGTCTGCGTGATCGCGAGGATGTTGCGCGTGCCGACCGAGCCGTCCGGGTTCTGGTAGCCCTCGAAGGTGTAGCCCTCGAGCGGCAGCTGCGGCTCGGGTTTGACGGTCGCCATTGGCAGGTTTTCGAGTGCGCGCGCCGGCGGCATCTTCAGCAGCCGCTCATGCACCCAGCTGCCTGCGCGAATGTCCTTCAGGGCGTAGCCGATGGTCACGTTGTAGCGCAGCACCGGCGTGCCTTCGGGCAGGTCCACCAGCGCGACCTTGTGGCCCTGCGGCACATTCTCGCACAGCGTCAGGCCCGAGGGGAACTGGGTGCCCGCTTTCAAGCCGCCGTCATTGCCCACGATCGCGACGTTGTCGCGCTCGTGCATGCGGATTGTCAGGGGCTTTTGCGATGGGGCTTCGGCCAATTGGTGTTCCCTTCTTCCAAGTTGGTTTTCAGGCGAGCTTCAGTGCGACGCGTTTGATGTTCCGCACGCTGAAAAGATGCGCGACGACCGTCCCCACCGCATCCAAGCGGGCGAAGACCGATCCTGCTCGTTCTCGCGATGGCGACGCACCGTGGCAGGTGGCGCACGCACACGAGTGCGGGCGAACTGCGCGTGGGCGTGGGCAGCGCATTAAGGCGCCTGGTGGAATGACATAAGATGACGGAGAACTAAGAAGATGGTCGCGCAGCAGGCAACGACTGTCAAGGAAGCGCATTGCCTCATCAGAAATCTGAGTGAAATCGATTCGTTGCCTCATCTAAGAAATCTGAGCGAAATGCCCCCTCCGGAACGGCGGGGGAGGCGAGGAGATGGGGCTGACGATGAAAGAGCGCAAAGCCGTTACGGCGGTGATGGTGGCGCGGTATCGCCGCATGAGTAAGAAGCAGAAAGGGCGGCTGCTCGACGACCTGGTCGCTCTCACGGGTTACAACCGCTGGTATGCGGTCGGGCTACTGCGTGGCGACGGCAGGTCGTCCCGTGGTCGGCTGGCACGGGCGACAGCGCGGCCGCGGCAACGTCCGCGGTTGTACGATGGGACAGTGCTGACGGCGTTGCGGCGCGTATGGGTGATCATGGATTGCATCTGCGGCAAGCGCCTGGCGGCGGTGTTGCCGGAGACGATTGCGGTGCTCGAGCGGCACGGCGAGCTGCAGCTCGACGCGGCGACGCGGCAGAAGCTGGGCGCGATCAGCGCCGCGAGCATCGACCGCTTGCTGGCCGCGGAGCGGCGGCGGCTGAACGTGCGCGGGCGCAGCGGCACCAAGCCGGGGACGCTGCTCAAGCACCAGATCCCGATTCGCACCTTTGCCGAATGGGATCAGAGCCAGCCCGGATTCGTGGAAATCGACCTGGTTGGGCATGACGGCGGGCTGGCGCAGGGCGACTTCTGCCAAACCCTCGATGTGACCGATGTCGCCAGCGGCTGGACCGAAACGCAAGCGGTGATCAACAAAGCGCAGGTGTGGGTGTTCGAAGCGCTGCAGCTAATCCGCGGGCGGCTGCCGTTTGTGCTGAAGGGTATCGATTCGGACAATGGCTCGGAATTCATCAACCACCACCTGCTGCGCTACACCCAGCAGGAGCACATTACCTTCACCC
>DATNNK010000045.1:0-2557 GCA_035601875.1 Casimicrobiaceae bacterium
AGCGGCTGGTCAATTGGGACCCGAAGCTGCTTACCGCCATTTCCGACCTTGAGGTGCAGCAGGTCGAGACCAAGGGCCACCTCTGGTACCTGCGCTATCCGCTCGAAGGCAAGAAGTTTAATCCCGACGACCCCTCGACCTTCATCGTCGTCGCCACGACGCGGCCGGAGACCATGCTCGGCGACACGGCCGTTGCCGTGCACCCCGAGGACGAGCGCTACAAGAAGCTTGTCGGCAAGAATGTCATTTTGCCGCTCGTCGGGAGAAAGATTCCGATCATCGCCGACGAATATTCCGACCCGGAGAAGGGCTCGGGCGCGGTGAAGATCACGCCCGCCCACGACTTCAACGACTTCGAGGTCTGGCTGAAGCACAAAGACAAGGAACTAAGTAATTACAAACCTGTCAGCATTCTTGATCCAGCAGGTCGCCTTCTTTTATTTCCGAATTTCGATTTTAAGACGCACGTAATTGACAGTTTCATTGAGCAAGTTGACCAGACGATTGCTGATCTAAATGGCAAAGATCGATTTGTCGCACGCAAGCGCATCGTTGCTGCGTTAGAAATTCTCGGCCTTGTCGAGAAAACCGAACCGACCGTGCACACGGTGCCACACGGCGATCGCTCGGGCGCTGTACTTGAGCCATTTCTGACTGAGCAGTGGTATGTGAACGCAAAGGAGCTGGCGAAGCCCGCGCTGGCCGCGGTGCGCGATGGCCGCACGACGTTCATTCCGAAGAACTGGGAGAAGACCTACTTCGAGTGGCTGGAGAGGATCGAGCCCTGGTGCATCTCGCGCCAACTCTGGTGGGGCCACCAGATTCCGGCATGGTATGGGCCGACGGAAGATGAATATGGATACAACTACGTCAATTGGAAACCATTTGTCGCCGCGACCGAGAAAGAAGCATTAGCAGCCGCAGCGGCGTTCTATCGCTTGCCCACGCACATCGAGAAGAACGAACAAGCGGCAGCTGAAAGTGGCTTAAACCAAACCGGCAATATGAAATCAATTCCGATTTGGCGCGACGAGGATGTGCTCGATACCTGGTTCTCCTCCGCCCTGTGGCCGTTCTCGACGCTCGGCTGGCCCGACAAGACGCCGGAATTGAAACGCTACTACCCGACCAGTGTTCTGGTCACCGGCTTCGACATCATCTTCTTCTGGGTCGCGCGCATGATGATGATGGGCCTCCACTTCATGAAGGAAGTGCCGTTCCGCGACGTCTACATCCACGCGCTGGTGCGCGACGAGCGCGGCGCCAAGATGTCGAAGTCCAAGGGCAATGTCATCGATCCCTTGCACCTGATCGACGACTACGGCGCCGATGCGCTCCGCTTCACGCTCGCCGCCATGGCGGCGCAGGGGCGCGACATCAAGCTCTCCACTGCCCGCGTCGAGGGCTATCGCAACTTCGCGACCAAGCTGTGGAATGCCGCGCGCTTCGCCGAGATGAACGGCGCCGCCCGCGCCGCCGGGTTCGACCCCAAGCGGGCCAAGGAGACGCTCAACCGCTGGATCGTGGGCGAAGCGGAGCGCGCCGTCAGGGAAGCGACGGCGGCGATCGAGGCCTACAAGTTCAACGAGGCGGCAAGCGCCGCCTATCGTTTCGTGTGGAGCGTCTATTGCGACTGGTACATCGAGCTCGCCAAGCCCGCGCTCACGGGCTTGGACGGCGCGGCCAAGGCCGAGACCCGCGCCACCGCCGCCTTCGTCCAGGACGAAATCCTGAAGCTGCTGCACCCGTTCATGCCCTTCATCACCGAGGAGCTATGGCAGCGCACGGCCGATGCCGCGGGCAGGGACACCATGCTGGTGCTCGCTTCCTGGCCCAAGCTCGCGGGCCTAGAAGACGAGAAGGCCGAAGCCGAGATCGGCTGGCTTGTCGATCTCGTCTCCGCCGTGCGCTCGGTGCGCTCGGAGATGAATGTGCCGGCGGCGACGCAAGTGCCGCTCGTGCTCGTCGCGTCCGCCGAGACGCGGGCGCGGGCAGGGCGGTGGGATGACGCGCTCAAGCGCCTCGCGCGGCTCTCGGAAATCACCTTTGCCGATGCGGCGCCCAAAGGAGCGGTGCAGCTCGTGGTGCGCGGCGAGGTGGCGGCGCTGCCGCTCGCCGGTGTCATCGACCTCAAGGCCGAACGCGCGCGGCTGCAGAAGGAGATGCAGCGGCTCGTCGGCGAGGTGGAGCGCATCGACAACAAGCTCGGCAATGCCGACTTCGTCGCCCGCGCGCCGGAAGACGTGGTGGAAGAGCAGCGCGAGAAGCGCGCCGAGTTCGAAAGCGAGCGCGGCAAGATCGCGAGTGCGCTCGCGCGGCTGGAAGAAGTCGCCTGACCGTGACTGCAACGTCTGCCGGGCGCCAGTCGTTGCGCGCCATCTTCCTGCTCTGGCTCGCCGGCGTCGGGCTCCGGCTCACGATCCTAGCGGTGCCGCCGGTCATCACGCTGATCCAGGCGGATCTCAATCTGTCGGGCACCGAGATCGGCATCCTCAACGGCCTGCCGGTGGTGTTGTTCGCCGCGGTGGCGCTGCCCGGCGCGCTGCTCATCGCTCGC
>DATNNK010000046.1:0-8365 GCA_035601875.1 Casimicrobiaceae bacterium
CGTTTAATTGCATGGTTTCTCTCTCGGTTCCGGTAAACCTCAGCCTCAAGCGAGCTATTTATCCGCACACGCAGTGCGGCTTAGTTGAGCGTTTCGCCCACCGAAACAAAAACGGCTCGGGCCAGAGCGCCCGGTCTTTGCAGTCGTTGCGTTCATGCACCATGGCGACTTGCGGGTGTCTTCATGGTTACCCATTCTTCAGCTACTGTTGGATGTACGGCCAAGGCCATATCAAGGTCGACTTTGCGAGCTCCGGCTTGGAGGGCCGAGAAACGATCGTCTCCAGTTCGAGCAGAGCCTTGCGTCCCACTGCCTTGGCTTTCCTCGCCAGCAGCGCTCGCTCGGCGTCGGTGAACCGGATACGCTTTCCGCGCAACCGGTCTTTGAGCAGCCGGTTCTCGGCCTGGAGCAAGTCGATGATCCGCAGCTGATGGCGATGGACCCAGCCTGAGACAATTACCAGCAGAAACGACAGTAGCGGCGGTACAGAACCCATGCCACCAGTCTATCGCACGCCTCGGCTGAATTGTTGGACACTACGCCGTCATTGTCTCCGATCACTTCTCTAAACTAAGCTGCTGTAGCGCCCAATCCGCGCTCGGGTGCGCGGTCACGTTTATGTGCGCCAGTCGGGGTGTACCGTGCTCGATGACAACAAACACCTGCAGCATCCGAAACGTCGCAGTGACCACAACGAAGAAATCACACGCGAGAAGCGCCTTTGCATGGTTCTTAAGGAAGGTGGACCAGCGTTGATCACCACGCGGCTTATCCCAAGCCCGGCGGAGTTTTGGAACATTACGGCATCGCGTGAACTGCTCGAGCTCTTCGCTGACATCACGCACGGGGTGCCGCGCGCGTGTTCAGGAAGACCGAATACAGCGATGTCGTGCCGCAAATGAACAGGCGATTGAGTTTCGGCCCGCCGAAGCACACGTTGGCGACGCTTTCAGGGATCGCGATCTTGCCAAGCAGCGAACCATCGCTCGCGTGACAGTGGACGCCGTCGCCGGCCGACAGCCATAGGTTGCCGTGCACATCGAGGCGAAAGCCGTCGAACACACCCGCGGGGCAGTTGGCGAAGACCTCGCCGCCCGAGATGGAACTACCGTCGGCGGACACGGTGAAGCGGCGCACGTGATGCGGCCCGTCCACAGCGTGCGTAACACCGGTATCGGCGATGTACAACAGCGATTCATCGGGTGAGAACGCGAGGCCGTTAGGCTGCACGAAATCCGAGGCGACCATGGTGACGCGACCGTTATGCGCGTCGATCCGGTAGACGTTGCAGGCGCCGATCTCGCTCGGCGCGGCGTCCCCTTCGTAATCGGAGTCGATGCCGTAACTCGGGTCGGTGAACCAGATGCTGCCGTCGCTCTTGACCACCACGTCGTTCGGCGAGTTGAAGCGATTGCCGTCGTAGCGCTCGGCCAACACGGTGCGCTTGCCATCAAACTCGGTGCGCGATACGCAGCGGCTGCGATGCTCGCACGATACGAGGCGTCCCTGAAGGTCGACGGTATTGCCGTTGCTATTCATGGAGGGTTGGCGGAACACCGAAATGGAGCCATCGGTCTCATCCCATCGCAACATGCGGTCGTTCGGAATGTCCGACCACACGAGGTAGCGTCCGGCTGCGAACCACGCCGGTCCCTCGGCCCAGCGGCAACCGGTGTAGAGCTTCTCGGCATGCACATACGGCAATGCCACCTTGTGAAAGCGTGGGTCGATGACGCTGAAGCTGGAGGTGAGCTCGAGGGGCATGGTGTAGTAATCCGAATGGCGGAGCACCTACTCTGAATATCGGCGACCGCGGCCATAGGTCAATAGCATGGCGATGATGACGACACCGTAGGTGACGTGGCGGCCGAATTCCGGCATCTGCATCACGGACAGAATGGACTGCAGCAGCGTGATCAGAATGACACCCGCCACTGTGCCGAGGTAGCTGCCGCGGCCGCCGAGGATCGAGGTGCCCCCGAGCACCACGGCGGCGATCGCAGGCAGCAAGTACGGATCCCCCATCGCCTGGGCCGCCTTGCTTGCATAACCCGCGAGCAGCACGCCGCCAAACGCCGAAAGACCACCCGACAGCGCGAACGCGGCCGTCACGACCATGCGTGTCCGGGCACCGGAGAGATAGGCTGCGCGCTCACGGTTTCCGATCGCGTAGACGGTGCGACCGAAAGTCGTCCGTGTCAGCAGGTACACGGCGACCACGCCGACGGCGCCCCACACCAACACCGCGTTGGGGATGCCGAATACCACGTCACCGGTGGCAATGACGCGCATCGCCCGTGACGACGAATCCTGCGGCGAAAATCCTCCTGTGTGCACGATCATCAGTCCTTGCGCGACTGCGTTCATCGCGAGGGTGACGACCATCGATGGGATGCGAAGAAACGCCACGCCGATTCCGCTGACCAGCCCGAGCGCGACGCCGCAGCCGATGCCCACCGGAATGGCGAGAAACTCGCCGACCGGTCCCCAGCCGGTGGCCGCAGTCGCCATCATCCCTCCGGCGGCAACGACCCATGGCACCGACAAGTCGATCTGGCCAAGCAGGATGACGATCATCATCCCGGTTGCGATCACGCCAAGGAAGGACGCGACCTTCAGCTGTTGCAGCAAATATTGCGGCGACAGGAAGCTGCTCGAATAGAGACTTCCAACGAGCAGCACGAGCACGATGCAGCCGAAAGCCCACGCGATGGCAGGATCGATGCGATGGCGCGTGCTGGCTGCCGAGCCACCGGGCGCGCGGCCGTTCTGGTCTCGCCGAGATGGTGCTTCAGCCATACAAATCGAGTCGGTTGCGCACGCGCAGCAGCCGGGCCGCGCCGAAACAGACGGCTGCTGACAGCACGATTCCCTGAAACAGCGGCTGCCACAGCGGTTCGACGTTGAACACGAAAAGCAGGTCGCCGATCGTGCGGAACATGAACGCCCCGAAGATCGCGCCAATAGCGCTCCCCGATCCGCCGAAGAGCGACACGCCGCCCAGCACCACCGCGGCAATCGAATACAGCGTATAGGTGCTGGCGTTGGCCGCTGACGCTTCGCCGGTGTACGTGATGAAAGTGACGAAGAGCCCCGCCATCGACGCGAGGAGACCCGACAGCGTGTACGCGAAGAATTTGGCGCAGCGGATCGGTACGCCCGACATGTACGCAGCGATCTCAGAGGAGCCGACGGCATACGCCGCGCGGCCGATCACCGAGCGACGGAAGGGAAGCCACACGATTACAACCACCGCCGTCAGCAGCACCAGGCTTGCCGGCACGCCGCCGGGTAACTGGCCGGTCAGCGCATCGGCTAGCGCCGTGTTGACGTCGCCGCCGGGAACAGGTCTCAGTGCAAGTGCCGCTCCATAGTACACCGCGCCGGTGGCAATGGTCGCGACGATCGGTTGCAGCCGGCCGAAGATCACGATCAGCGCGTTGATCGCGCCGCACAGGCAGCCGACGAGCAGCACGCCGATGACGCCCAAAGCGCTCATCAGCGGCGAGCCAACTACGATCCCCGAGGCGAGGCAATTGGCGAGCACCATCACCGCGCCGACCGAGAGATCGATACCCGACGTCAGCACCACCAACGTTTGCGCCATCGCGACGATCGCGAGCAACACACCTTTATTGGCAGCGGTCGTCGCGACGTTGGCGTCGAGGCCCGCGGGATGGTTGGTCGCGTAGATCGTGAACATCACGACGAAACCTGCGAAGGCGAGCAGCGTCCCCTTGTGCTCGCGCAGCCAGTAGGGCCCGTCGCCGCTCACGTCAATCCGGCTTGAAGTATTGTCTTCCGCGCTTCGGCGCCGATGTTCAAGGCGCTGCCGATCAGCGCGCGTTCGGTAATCTCGTCGCCAATCAGTTCGCGCTTGATCGCGCCGTCACACATCACGAGCACCCGGTCGCAGCAGCCGATCAGCTCGTCGTAGTCGGTCGAGTAGAAGAGGATCGCCGCCTCCCCGTCCGCCAGCTCGCGCAACAGCTTGTACATCTCCTGTTTGGTTCCGACGTCTATGCCGCGAGTCGGATCATTCAGCAGTAGGATGCGCGGTGCCATCATCAGCCATTTGCCTATGACTAGCTTCTGCTGGTTGCCACCGGAAAGAGATCCGGCCGGTACGTCGATGCCGTCGGTCCGTATCGCGAGCAGGCGCACCATCCGCTCGACCGCGTCGCGTTCGGCGGCCGCGTCGACGATGCCCCATCGTGACAATGTCGCGAGTGCCGCGAAGGAAAGATTGTCACGCACCGACGTCGGCAGCATGAGGCCTTCCGTTTTGCGGTCCTCCGGGATCAGTGCCATCCCGATCTGCTTGCGCTTCGCGACGCTCGGGCCGGTAATGGTCACAGGCTTGCCACTGATCAACACGTCGCCCGTCGTGCCGCGCAGCACGCCAAACAACCCAAGCAGCAGCTCGCGCTGGCCCTGGCCGTCGAGTCCGCCCAGACCGACCACCTCGCCGGCACGCAGTTGCAGCGAGATGTCGGTCAGCCGGTCGCTCCAGCCAAGCTTGCGCACCTCGAGCAGCGGCGGCGTGTCGCTCGCCGCTCGCGCGGTGCGCGCCGGAAACACCGCGTTGTATTCGCGGCCGATCATCAACTCGACGACCTCGTTGTCGGTCTTGGTGCCCGCGGCGTAGGTCGCAACGCTGCGGCCGTTGCAGAACACCGTGCACTCATCTGCCAACTCGGTGATCTCGTGCATCCGGTGCGAAATGTAGACGAGTGCGAGACCTTCCGCGCGCAGCCGCTTCAGCACGCTGTAGATCTTCGTCACGTCGGCGGCCGTCAGTGCCGATGTGGCTTCATCGAGGATCAGGATGCGCGGCTTGCGCGCGAGCGCCTTGGCGATCTCGACCATTTGCCTCCGGGACAGCGACAAGTCCTTGACCAGTGCCAACGGATGGATGTTGTCGGCGCCGGCACGCGAGAGCGCCTCCTCCGCCATGCCGCGCTGCGCCCGATGGTCGATCAGTCCGAAGCGACGTGGCGCGTTGCTGATCGCGATGTTGTCCGCCACCGATAGATCGGGGATCAGCGACAGCTCCTGGAAGATGCACGCGATGCCGACGGCATTGGCAGCGGCCGGTGATGCAAACGATACCGGCTCACCGTCGAGCAGCATCCGGCCCTCGTCGGGCGCGACGACGCCGGCCATAATCTTGATCAGCGTCGATTTTCCGGCGCCGTTCTCGCCAAGGACCGCATGGATGCGGCCGGCTTCGATCACCAAGTCGGCACCCTGCAAGGCGCGCACGCCGCCAAAGCGCTTGGAAACACCTTGCATGACGAACAGGCTCATTCAGGGACGCTGAACATCGCGCAATCGCGAGCCTTCAGGCGTAGGGTAGGCCGGAGCACATGGTTTGATGCGGGGATCGCACCTGGGCAATCCCCGCAACCCCGTCTACTTGTTTGCTTCGCTCTGCCCCATGATTTCCTGTGCGGTGAAGTTGATGCCGCAGGTAGGAAAGGAGTTGCCGACGAAGAAGTTGTCGGAGAGCGCGGCGTAGTAATCCGTACCGTCCTTGAGATTTGGGGACTCGACGCGCGCCAACGGGAGCTTCACCGACTGCGGTACGACCTTGCCCTCGAGCGCTGCAATTGCAGTCTTGATCGCCACGGCGACCTGCGCCGGGCCCGTGCCGCCCGACGCGCACTTCAATCCCTCGCCGCCGAACTTGCCGCAGAACTTGCGAAATCCGTTCTCCGTCTCGCCGCCGAAGGGTACGAATGGATGTTTGGCATCGATCATCGCCTGAACGACGCCGGTGTCGCCGCCTTGTGCCGTGATCGCGTCGAAACGTTTGTGCACAGCGATCGCGTCCGCGGTTACCTTCTGCGCCGTCGGATCGTCCCACTTGCCGATCACTTCGACCGTGTCCCACTTCTTGCCCGACGCCTTTAGCACTTCCTGAATGCCATCGTGGCGGTCGCGATCGACCGACGTGCCCGGCACACCTCGCACTTCGAGCACCTTGCCGCCGTTTGGCACATTCTTGACAAGCCATTCGGCCCAGTACTTGCCGAGTCCTTTCTGGTCGACGTTGACGTTGATCGCCTCTTCAGTGTCGAGGATGTTGTCGAACGCCACCAGCACGACGCCCGCATCGTTGGCGCGTTTGATCACAGGCCTGAACGCCGCCGGATTCTGAGCGTTCACCACGATCGCGTCGTAGCCGGAATCGATAAAGTTGTTGATCGCGGCGATCTGTGCGGCGACGTCTTCTCCGGTGGATACGACTTTGAACTCCTTGAGCTTGGCGGCGACGTCGGGCTGGGCGGCATAGGCCTTCGCAGTCTTGATCATCTGGATGCGCCAGGTATTGGCGATGTATCCGTTGGCGAGCGCGATCCGGTAGGGCCCCTTCTTTGCGGGGTACTGGAACAGCTTGGTATTGCTAGCCCATGGCGCGAAGCACTGCGCATCGGAGTTGGGCAGGGACACGACCTTCGGTGGCGCGGCCGCGGCGAGTCCGGCCGCAAGCAATCCAGTCACGACGGCAGTACATGTACGGTATAGCATCAAAGCCTCCTTTGATCACGAATTGCGACCAACCGCGCAATCGGCAGCAACGTACATGGCGTCCTGCTCTCGACTGCTTGCCCGACTCCGGAGCGCCCTCACATGAGGACGCCTCGGGTCACGGCATTTCGCCCATTATGGGCACCGAAGGCTGCGAAATTCAACCGCAGTCCACCGGTTGACCGGTGAATACGCCAGTCATGTTCGCAACGCCCTCGCAGCCTTCAATTGCAGTGTCGTGTGCCTGCGCCACCAATGTTTGCCGCGAACGGGTACTGCCAGCGTGAGCGGTGGTCGCGACGGTCGCGGGCGTCTGCATATGTCCATCGATTCCTGCACTCGATTCAGGTGGGTGCGCCTGATTGTCCGGGCACCCGCACGCGGATGCAATAGAGGTTGTCCGTCGCGGTGATGAAGAGGCTCTTGAGATCGTCCTCTCCCCATGTGAAGTTCGCGGCCGGGCTCGGAACGCGGATGACCCCAAGGGCAGCTGCGAATCGGTCGAGCACATGGATACCGCCGGGCCCGCAGCAGTAGAGATTTCCCTCGCTGTCGATCTTCATGCCGTCCGGTGCGCCTGCGCCGTCGCCTGACAGCTCGGCCCAGATGCGGCCGTTGCGCAGCGTGCCGTCGCCCACCACGTCGAAGACGCGGATATGCATGCGCTCGGTGTCATTGATGAACAGGCGGCGCTCGTCGACGGAGAAGCATAGTCCGTTCGGTTGCGCAAAGTCGTCGGCGAGGAGCGTGATGCGCGCGCCGTCGGGCTCGACGCGGTACACGCCACGGAAGGCGAGCACCGGCGCGCGGACCACGCCGTAATACTCCATTCGGCCGTAGGTCGGGTCGGTGAAATAAATACCTCCGTCGCGCTTCACGACGATGTCGTTGGGACTGTTGAGCGCCATGCCTTCGAACGCGCTTGCGATCACCGTGATACTGCCGTCCGATTCTATGCGGGTCACGCGACTGGTGGCGTGTTCGCAGCACAACAGGCGTCCAATCTGGTCCCATGCCAGGCCATTCGCCATGTCGCTCGGCGCGCGGAACACACGAATGCCCGCCGCGTGGCTCCACTGGAGGATCGCGTTGCCCGGAATGTCGCTGAACAGCAGGCGCTGCTGGCGCGGATCCCACTGCGGTCCCTCGATGAACAGAAAGCCACCCGCAAGACGCTCGAATTCGACGCCGGTGCCGACGACATCAACGAAGCGTTGGTCACGGATCTCGACGCTCATAGCTTGCCGTTTTTCTTGAGCTCGCCGACCGTCGTGCCGCCCACGTACCAGTCCTCGGCGGTGACATCTTCGAATACGACCCAGATCGCATCCTTCGGCAATTGGGCGACCTCGCTCACCGCGGTCGTCACGCGGCGCGAGATCTCGTCCTTGCGTTCCTGCGAATGACCCTTGAGGATCCTGATGGTCACGAATGGCATGGTGCTCTCCCGGAAGAATGCGCGTCGCCGGACCTAAAGCGTGAGCAAATGAACAGGAGAAAGGACGGTTCCAGCATGACGCTAGGTATCGATCAGGCCGAGCTGGGGAGAGATGAGCGCCGCCTTCCCGTCGAGGAGACCACACCAGCGTGCGACGTGGCCGCGGCGGAAGCGGAGTTTGGGCATCGCGAGGCTGATCGCGGCAACAATCGAACCCCTGTTCGGATCACGCACCGGCACGCTGACGCAGCAGAGGTTCTCGGCGTACTCCTCTACGTCGAGCGCGTAGCCCTGCTTGCGGACCGTCACCAGCTCGCGCTTGAGCTTGGCCCGACTGGTGATCGTCTGCGGCGTGAAAGGCTGCAGGTTCACCGACGCGAGATAGCGCTCGAG
>DATNNK010000047.1:0-2348 GCA_035601875.1 Casimicrobiaceae bacterium
ATGTCGACTGCAAAGCCACGCGCCACGGTCGCAAGGGGCGGCAAATCGGGGAACGCCGGCTGCGGCCGGTTCGACGTGACCGCGAGCGCCTTGATCTTGCCGCTCCTCATCGGCGGTGCGATGGTGCTGTAGTTCGACACCATCACCTGGATCTGGCCGGCCGCGAGATCGACCGCGGCGTTCGCCGCTCCTTTGTAGGGCACGTGCGTCATGCGGATCTTCGCCGTGTCATCGAGCAATTCTGTCGTGAGGTGCGCGATCGAACCGACGCCCGCCGTGCCGTAGTTGAGCGCACCTGGCCTGGCCCGCGCTGCGGCGATAAGGTCTTCCGGCGACTTGAATGGTGTACTGGCCGAGACGGCAAGGAGCATCGGGCCCCGGCCGACCATGGCCACCGGTGCAAACGCGGCAATCGGATCGTACGGCAATTGTGTCTGCGTCGCCGCCGCGGTCAGAAAGCTCGATGACGTAAGCAGCAGAACAGAACCGTCGCGCGCCGATTTCGCCACGTAGTCGGCGCCGATCACGCCGGCAGCTCCCGCCTTGTTCTCGACAATCACGGAGATCTCGAGGCGTTGCGCGAGTGCGCCTGCGATCGCGCGGGCGATGACGTCGTTGCTACCTCCCGGTGAGAAAGGGACGACGATCTTGATCGTCTTCGGCAGCATGACCTGCGCTGCCGCGTCCGTAGTCAATCCCACCACGGCGAGGAGGAACAAAGCGGGGAACAAAGCGAGCCGGGCTCCGAGCGTGCGCATGGCATCGCTCCCAAACAAAGTTATCGATGCGGCAATCGTATCCGGTATCCGCGACATGCGTCCACGCGCATCGGCCCGCAGCGCGGCCCAGCGGCGGCGCGCGATCGGGCTCAAGTCACTCTGCTATGATCGATCGCCACGCTTACCCGAAGCAACAGTCATGCGTTCGCTGCGCATCATCTGTCCAAACGGACACCTTGGATTTGCCCCGATACGCGTCGAGAGCTTCCGCATCGGCGTCACGGAGCGGCCGGATTACATTGCGGCTGACTCCGGCAGTGACGACGTCGGACCGGTTCCACTCGGCACCGACACGTCGACCAGCCCGCTCAGTTGGCAGAGCCACGATCTCGAGCACATGCTGCTCGCCGCGCGCGAGCTTGGAGTGCCGATGATCATCGGGTCGTCCGGCGACACCGGCTCCAACAGTCGCGTCGACCTGTATGTGAAGATCATCAAGGATCTCGCTGCAAAGCATCGCATGCCACAGTTCAAGCTGGGCTACTTCTATTCGGAAGTGGATAAGGAGGATCTGCGGCGGCGCATGCGCGCCGGCGAAACCGTCGCCGGGCTCGAGGGCTACGCGGCATTGTCCGAAAGCGAGCTCGACGCCACGGCACGGATCGTTGCGATGGCGGGCGTGCATCCGTTCATCGAGCTACTCAAGCAGGGCGCCGACGTGATCATCGGCGGCCGCAGCAGCGACAGCTGCGTTTTCGCCGCGCCGGCGATCCATCACGGCTTTCCCGCGGAGCACGCGTATTACCTCGGCAAGGTGCTCGAGTGCGCGTCGTTCTGCGCCGAACCCTACGGCGGCAAGGAGACGGTGTTGGGTGAAGTTACCGTGGACGCCGTCGAGGTGACGGCGATGCACCCCGCCCAGCGCTGCACCGTGGCGTCGGTGGCCAGCCACGCGATGTACGAGCGTGCGAATCCGTATTTCGAGCAGGTGGCCGGCGGGACGCTCGATATGTCGGAATGCGATTACGAGCAGATCGCCGCCAGGACGACCCGCGTTTCCGGCGCGAAGTTCCTGCCCGCCGCGGAGTTTCGCGTCAAGCTCGAGGGAGCCGGCAAGATTGGCGAGCGCTACGTCGGGATGGTGGGTATCCGCGACCCATACACCATCGCCCACGTCAACGAGGTGATCGCCTGGGCACGTGACAAAGTGCGCGAGCGATTCGGCGACGCGGGATACGATCTTTACTACACCGTCTACGGTCGCGACGGCATTATGGCCGAGCTCGAACCGATGCGCGACAAGCCCGCGCACGAGCTGTGCATCCTGGTGCAGGGTGTGGCGCCGACGGCAGAGATGGCGGAAGAAGTTTGCATGATCGGCACGCGGCAGATGTTCTACGCGCGACTGCCGGACGTGAAGGGCTCGGCGGGCTCCGTCGCGTTCGCGCTTGACGAGGTCCTGCGCGCGAGCCCAGCCTGTCGCTGGACGATCAACCACACGCTTCGCTGCGACCACCCGCTCGAGCTCTTCCCGACCCACATGACGTCGGCGGGCGTCTGAGCACACGGAGCGTAACCGCGATGAAGACGCAGAAACTGTCGGCGCTGGCCAAGACGATCCGCAGCAAG
>DATNNK010000048.1:0-4975 GCA_035601875.1 Casimicrobiaceae bacterium
AGCGATTCGGCCATGGTCTTTTCCATCGCTCGAATATGGGGGCGGACATGTCGCGCGCAAGCGCCTGCGCTTCTGCTATGGGCGATACATGTACTCGCGAGTCGGCGGATGCGGCAGACGCCCGCCGGGCAGGGGTTTGCCCGCGAGCAGCTGGAAGATCGACAGCCAGCCGCGCTCGAATGCGTGCGCCGAGCCTGCCAGGTAAATCCGCCAGATGCGGAATTTTTCCTCGCCGACTTCGCGACGTGCGGCATCGGCGTTTGCCTCGAGCCGGTCGACCCAATGCCCGAGGGTGCGTGCGTAATGCTCGCGCAAGCCTTCCGCGTCGACGACTTCCAGCCCTTCCGAGGCCAGGCCCTGGATGACCCGGGAAACGTGCACGAGCTGGCCGCCGGGAAAGATGTATTCCTCCACGAAATCGCCGATGCCGCTGCCCAGGCTTTCTACGCCGAGCTGATTCTGGGTGATGCCGTGGTTGAGAACCCATCCTCCCGGCTTGAGGGCCCGGTATATTTTCCCGAAGTAACGCGGGAAATTATGCTCGCCGACATGCTCGAACATACCGATGCTGGCGATCTTGTCGTACGCGGCGTCAGCCGGCAGATCGGTGTAATCGAGCAGTTGCACTCGTACGCGCCCGCTCAAGCCCAGCTCCGAGATCTTGGCGCTGACGTAGTCGTACTGATTTTGAGAGAGCGTAATGCCGGTCGCGTTGACGCGGTAGTTCTCTGCGGCCCAGAAGATCAACCCGCCCCAACCGCATCCAATATCGAGGAATTCATCGCCCGGCTGCAAGCGCAGCTTGCGGCAGATGAGATCGAGCTTTTGCGCCTGAGCCTGGTCGAGCGTATCGGCATCGCTTTTGAAGTAGGCGCATGAATACACCATGCGCTCGTCGAGCCAGAGACGATAGAACGGGTTCGAGACATCGTAGTGATGCTGGACATTGGTCTTGTTGCTGCGACGCTGATGCCACCACGCGCGCAAGCGAGCATGCACCTCGTCGCGGCCGTGAGTCACCTGCCCGACCAGCGCCTCCGCGATGGCGAGGACGCGTCGCGCGCCTCCGGAGAAATCGATGTCGTTATGGACGTACGCGCGCGCCAGCTTGCCAAGCTCGGGCGACGCGAGTGCCATCAATCCATTCCAGTTACGGGCGTAGACGTCCACTTCCGGCGTCGGTGAGAGTGCGACGCGGCCGCCGTCGGGCAGCACCACCGCCACGGGAATATCGCGACCGCCGTAGCGGCTTTCAACGATTTTGGAGAGCGGCTCTTTCATACCCATTGAAGGTGCGAACGGGGAGCAAGCGCTAGTGGAATTCTACCAGCGTCCGGCTGAATTGCAGCAAAAGCTCTTTGTAGGACGCCGACTGACGCGACGATCGTTCGTCGCATGACGGAAGCATACCCGCCCCGCAGTTGCGAAAGCGAATTTCTATCGACCGCTCCGGGACTTGCTCGCCTGAAAGAGCTCGTAGATCTTGCGGAACACCGGCCCCGGGGAGCCACCGGCAAAAGATTTTCCGTCGACGCTAGTGACGGCGAGCACTTCCTTGGTCGACGACGACAGCCACATTTCATCTGCCGCGAGAGCCTCGTCCCGGGAAATCGGGCGAACCTCCAACGCCAGTCCACCGCCGCGCGCCAGCTCGAACGCCGCGTCATAAGTAATACCCGGCAGAATCTGGTTATCCTTGGGCGGAGCGAGGATGACTCCGTCGCGCACGATGAGCACGTTCGATGCCGAAGCCTCGGTCAGAAAGCCGTTGCGAAAAAGTACCGTCTCGGCTGCACCGGCGTCAGTCGCACGCTGCCGCGCCAGCACATTGCCCAAAAGCGAAATCGTCTTCAGGTCGCAATGCAGCCAGCGCTCGTCGATCGCGGTGACCACAGCGACACCGCGTTCGACCTGCTCCGCAGTCGGCAGTGAGAGCGGATTGCTCATCATGAAGACCGTCGGTACGACGTCCAAGGGGAAGGAATGGTCACGCTTGGCAACGCCGCGAGTCACCTGAAGATACAGTCCCTGATCGTCGAACGGAGTGCGCGCGACAAGCTCGCGAATGATCGATTCCCATTCGGTATCGGTATGAGGGTTCACCATTCTGATGCCGTCGAGGCTGCGCTGCAGACGAGCGAGATGCTGTCGCAGGCGATAGGGCTGTCGGTGGTAGACGGGGATCAATTCATATACGCCGTCGCCATAGATGAAGCCGCGATCGAGCACGGAGATTTTCGCGTCTTCAAGCGGCAGAAAGCGGCCATTGAGATGTACGGTCATGAAGAGAGTCTCACCGTGTGATGGAGATCGTGTGCTCGAGGTAGTGCATCGATGCAGCCGCGCCGATGCGCCGGATGCATCATTTGAACCACAATCGGATGGTGTCCCACGCGCGCCCGAACAGGCCCGCGAGCGGCACCTCCTCCAGGGCAACCAGCGGGTACTCGCCGACTGGCTTGGCGTCGAGCGTGACCTTGACCAAGCCGACGCGCTGTCCTCGCGCGATCGGTGCAACCAACGGCTCGACGGCCTCCAGCGTGAGCTTCAACTGCGGTGCCTGTCCCTTGGGCAGCGTCACGTATTGGTCGACGACGAACCCGGCGGGGACCGAGTCCGTCGTGCCCTTCCATACCTTGAGCGCGCTGACCTGCGCGCCGTTCTGATAGAGCTGCACCGTGTCGTAGAACTGGAACCCGTAATTGAGCAGCTTCTGGGCCTCGCTCGCGCGCGCCGCGTCGGACGCCGCGCCGAGCACCACGGCAAGCAGCCGCCGAGGGCCACGCTTCGCCGACGCGATCAGGCAATAGCCCGCAGCGTCGGTAAATCCGGTCTTCACGCCGTCGACGTACGGGTCGCTCCAGAGCAGCCGGTTGCGATTCGATTGCGTGATGTTGTTGTAGCGGTACTCCTTGATCGAATAAAGCGGGTAATACTCCGGGAAATCCCGGATGACGGCCGCGGCGATCAGTCCGAGGTCGGCGGCGGTCGAAACCTGCTGTGGCGCGGGTAGTCCGGTGACGTTCACGAAGCGTGTCCCCTTCATGCCCATCCTTGTCGCCTCGCGATTCATCCGCTCGACGAATGCTCCCTCGGAGCCGGCCGTGACTTCCGCCAACGCGATCGCCGCGTCGTTTCCCGATTGCACGATCTCGCCGTGCAGCAGCTCGTCCACCGACACCGATTTTTTGGGATCGATGAACATTCTCGATCCCTCAGCACGCCACGCCTTCTCGGACACCGTTGCCATTTGCGAGGGCGTGAGCTCCTTGTCCGTGAGCGCGCGAAACACCAGATACGCGGTCATCAACTTGGTGAGAGAAGCCGGCTCGCGCGGCTCGTCAGCGTTAACCGCGACGAGCGTCTGGCCGCTCAGAATGTCGACCAAGAGATAAGCCTTGGCGGCGATCGACGGCGGCGCTACCGCTGCCGGCACCGTGGTCTGGCTCGCCGCGGCAATCGAAAAAAAAGCAAGCGCGAACAACAGCGACGCGCGAAGGGAAAAGAACATTGCTCGAGGTCTGCGGGAAGAGGTGCATTATACCGTCACGCGACAGCCCTTTTTCTGTTGCGGGAACCCAAGCTTCGATCGCGGAGAGCAGGAGCACTTCAGCTTAGAGCCATCGCGAATCACAGTCCCTTCAGTTCCGCCGCGACCTCGGCGCAGGGGCTCCCTGCAAGCGCATGTTTCCAAGCGGCGAGCCAATCGCCTTGCGCCGGACTCAGGGGCAACGAGAGCCTCACCATATGCGACGAGCTCTCCGACCAGCAGAAGTAGTCGGTAGGCAACGCCGTACCGTTCGCCTGGCCTGACGCGACTATCGACCAGACCTGCGAAAGCGGATAGCGGCGCAACGCCTCAACTAGTCCGCGCTGCGCATTGGCCGGCCACGCGGGAAGATCGGCCGGTGTCTGCACGATCAGCCGCGACGACAGCGCAAGCGGCTGTGTCGGCGGCAGCATCAATCCGCCCTGTGCGTTGCGACCGAAAGGTACGCTGCCCAAATGATCCGGCACCAGCATGAAACCGTAGCCCGCGCCGGAAACCTCGCTCGCAATACCGGGCAACGCGGCGATAAACGCGCGTGCCTGAACCCCGGCCACGCTCCACTGCGCGACCGTGGCGCGCAGCAGCAGAAGCTCGGCCGCTATCAATACCAGACTTGCGCCCAATGCCGTCGCTCGTCGCCCTCGTCGCCATTGCACGCCGGAGCGCGCCGACGTCGCCGCGACCGCAAGCCCGACCATCAAGGCGAGCAGCGCCGAGGTCGTGTAGAACAACCTCCCCTGCTCACCATTGGCGGCCAATGCGGATAGATGAGGCAGGAGCAGGACGATCGAAAGGAGCGTCGAGATTGCCACCGCGAGCCAGCTCGCCCGAGACGCGCGGCGTCTCCAGCAGGCGACCGTGCCAAGCGCGAGGAACAACAGGGTCGCGATCAGGAACAGAGTGCGCGCGAACGGGAGCGGCAGCGCCGCGTCGACCCACGCGCCGACCGAGCTCATCGACTGCATCCACGCGCCACTCGCCAGCGCCTTGACTGGCGACGTCCCGGCATAGACCTGGAAGGGGCTGCCGAACATCGCCGCTCGCATCGCAAAGTACGCGACGCCGAGCAGCAGCCAAGGCGCGGCGTCGCGCATGCCCGAGATGACAATGTTTGTCGCCGCTGCCCGCGATCTCGCTGCGCGGCGCGCGATGGCGACGGCCAAAACCAGAGCCGGCAACAATGCAGCCGATTCCTTGCTCGCCAATGCGCACGCCGCGGTCAACAGCGCCGCGGCGCCCCAGCGGTCGTACCATCGCGCCGCGCGCTGAAAAAAGGCGAGCGTCGCCAGCATGAACGAGAGCGCGAGAAGATCGTAACGCCCGGAAACCCACGCCACCGCTTCGGGACTGGTGGGAAACAGCAGAAAGACCGCCGCGGCAATCGACGGTCCGGTGTTCGACCGATCGCCGGACTCGATCGAAAAC
>DATNNK010000049.1:0-3237 GCA_035601875.1 Casimicrobiaceae bacterium
GGGCGCCATGCCGCCGCCGCCGACGCTGCCCGGCGTGGTGCCGGGGGTCGTCGCCGCCACGAGCGCGCCGAGCGAGAAAGTCGTCATCAAGACCGATCTGTACACCGCCACGGTCGATACTCTCGGCGCGGTCCTGACCGAAGTTGCCCTATCGGCGCACCGTGATACGAACGACGAAAGCAAGCCTTACGTATTGCTGCAGAAGAATGCCGAGCGGACATTTGTCGCCCAGACAGGGCTGCTGGGCGAAGGATTTCCGAACCATCGAACGCCTTGGCAAGCGTTGCCCGGGCCGCGCGAGTTGGCTTCCGGCGTGAACGACCTTGTGCTCACGTTGCTGGCAAGCGCAGCCAACGGAGACAAGGTCGAGCAGAAGCTGACCTTTCATCGCGGCAGCTATGTCATCGACGTCGCGTACGACGTAACCAACGCCGGCACTGCGCCAATCGCACCCTACGCCTATTTTCAGCTCACGCGCGATACCAAGGCGGCGGTTGTGCAGAGCTCGATGGCCCCGGCAGCGTATACCGGTCCGGTGCTCTATAACGAAACCGACAAATTCAAGAAACTCGAATTCGCCGAACTCGACAAAATCGCCACCGATCCGAGCCGCAAGCTCCCGTATACGAAAAACGCCGACAACGGCTGGGTCGGGATGGTCGAGCATTATTTCGTCGCCGCATGGTTGCCTCCCGACGTGCCGAAAACGCCGCGCGAGTTCTACGCCAAGAAGCTCGACGGCGGGCTCTACGCCGACGGCGTCATTATTCAGGCGCCGCCGATCGCGCCCGGGGCAACCGGCGAAATCAAGGTGCCGCTGTACGTCGGCCCGCAGGAACAGGACACGCTGAAGAAGCTTGCGCCGGGACTCGATCTCGTCGTCGATTACGGTATCTTCACCGTGCTCGCGGCGCCTTTGTTCTGGCTCTTGAAATGGCTCGACGGCCTGGTGCACAACTGGGGCTGGGCGATCGTTCTGCTGACCATCATCATCAAGAGCGTGTTCTATCCGCTCAATCATGCCAGCGCGCGTTCGATGGCAAAGATGAAAGTCATCGCGCCCAAGCTCAAGGCTTTGCAGGCGCAGTACGCCAACGACAAGCAGCAGCTGCAGATAAAGATGATGGAAATGTACAAGACCGAGAAGATCAATCCGCTCGGCGGCTGCCTTCCCATCCTGGTCCAGATTCCGGTGTTCATCGCGCTGTACTGGGTGCTGCTTTCCGCGGTGGAGCTCCGCCACGCGCCGTGGATCGGCTGGATTCACGACCTTTCCGCACCCGACCCCTATTTCGTGTTGCCGGTCGTCTACGCGATCACCGCCTATCTGCAGGTCAAGCTCTCGCCGACGCCTATTCAGGATCCGGTGCAGGCCAAGGTGATGCAGATCATGCCGATCGCGTTTTCGGTGATGTTCATCTTTTTCCCGTCCGGCCTGGTGCTCTACTGGCTGATCAACAACTCGCTGCAGATTTTTCAACAGTGGCACATGAACCGTGTGCTCGAACGCGAGGCGGCTTTGGTTGCCGCGAAGAGACGGTAATGAGGACGGTAAGGACGTCTGTGCTAGGGAGGCAAGCGGGGACAGAGTTGAGGACGCGACCGAAATCGCTGACGCCGTGAACTGAGGCATCGGCCGTTGCGAGCCGCCTCGCGCATAGTCGCTTCGCATGTCCAAAGCCGCTGACACCGACGTCATCGCCGCGATCGCGACGCCCCCCGGGCGCGGCGGCATCGGCATCGTTCGGGTTTCGGGACCCGATCTTACCGGTATCGTCAAAGGCATTATCGGCCGCCCGCTGGCGCCTCGCGTAGCGACGAGCGCTGCATTCCATGGCGCGCACGGCGATACGCTCGATAAGGGCATCGCGTTGTTCTTCCCCGCGCCGGCGTCGTACACCGGAGAAAACGTTCTCGAGCTGCAGGGACACGGCGGACCGGCGGTTCTTGCCCTGGCCCTCCAGCGCTGCCTCGATCTCGGCGCGCGCCTTGCCGAGCCGGGTGAGTTCACCAAGCGCGCATTCCTCAACGATAAAATCGACCTCGCTCAGGCGGAAGCGGTGGCCGATCTCATCAGTGCCACGACGGCCGCCGGTGTTCGCGCGGCAACGCGCAGCCTGGTCGGCGAATTCTCACGCGAGATCCACGCGCTCCTCGACCGATTGGTGGAGCTCCGAGTGTTCATCGAAGCGACGCTGGATTTTCCAGAGGAGGATGTCGACTTCGTCCATGCCGCTGATGTCGCCGGGAAGATCCAGCGGCTACAGCAAACGCTCGAAGGCCTGCTCGGGCGCTCCCGCCAGGGGCGGTTGTTGCTCGAGGGCCTCGAAGTCGTCTTGATCGGACAGCCCAATGTCGGCAAGTCCAGTCTGCTCAATCAGCTCGTCGGGGAGGATCGTGCGATCGTGACCGCCGTTGCCGGAACGACGCGCGACGCCATTCGAAGCAGCGTCGAGGTCGATGGCATTCCGCTGCACGTCATCGATACCGCGGGCTTACGCGAGACGAACGACGCCGTCGAGCAAATCGGCGTCGCGCGAGCGTGGGCGGAAATCGAGCGCGCCGATCTGGCTCTGGTTATCACCGATGCGCGCGCGCCCCAGCATCCCGGAGACGCCGCGATCGTTGCCAGGCTTCGTTCGACCTTGCCGAGAGTGGTCGTGCGCAACAAGATCGACTTAGCGGGTGTGCAAGCGTGCCGCAGCTCCGTCGACGGCATCGCCGAGGTCTGGTTGTCGGCGAAAACCGGCAGCGGAGTCGATCTACTGCGCCAGGCGATTTTGGAAGTTGTCGGCGCGGAGGAAAACACCCACGACGCCTTCCTGGCACGCGAGCGGCACGTGCGAGCGCTTGGCACGGCTCGAGAGCACCTGGCGCTCGCGGCGACGCATCTCTCGCCACCATCCGCTCCCGCGCTCGAGCTTTGCGCCGAGGAGCTGCGTCAGGCGCATGACGCGCTCGGCGAAATCACCGGAGCACACACCGCCGATGATCTGCTGGGGGCGATCTTCGGTCGTTTCTGCATCGGAAAATAATCATGCGGTGGGTATTGCCGTTCGCAATCGCTTAAGCCGCCCAATCGAGAATGATCTTGCCGCTCTGACCCGAGAGCATGGTCGCAAACGCGGTTTCGAATTCTTCGGCGGCATAGTGGTGGGTGATGATCGGCGACAAGTCGAGACCGCTCTGAATCATCGCCACCATTTTGTACCAGGTCTCGAACATCTCGCGCCCGTA
>DATNNK010000050.1:0-10671 GCA_035601875.1 Casimicrobiaceae bacterium
GTTTCCGATGGCGCTCAGACGCCGCCGAGATACGCTTCGAGAACAACAGGATTCTTCTGGATTTCGCCGGGCAGGCCCTGCGCCAGCATCTCGCCGAAATCCATCACCACCAATCTATCGGTCAATCCCATCACGAACTCCATATCGTGCTCGACCAGGAGTATCGTCATGCCCTCCTCGCGCAAGCCGCGCAGCAGGGCCGCCAGCTCCTGCTTCTCGAGATAACGAAGGCCCGCCGCGGGTTCGTCGAGCAGTAACAGGCACGGATCGGCGGCAAGCGCGCGCGCAATCTCGACGATGCGCTGCTTGCCGAGCGACAGCGAGCCCACCGCCGCGTGCAGATGCTCGTTCAGGCCGACGCGTTCGATTTGGATCGCCGCTTCGGCGAGCGTCATCGCTTCTTCTCTGCGATCGAGCCGCAGCGCGGCACGCGTCACGCCGGAGCTTCCGCGCAAATAGGCTCCCAGGGCAACGTTGTCGAGCACCGACATGGCCGGGATCAGCTTGACATGCTGAAAGGTCCTGCAGATACCGAGGCGCGCGATTTGAAACGGCTGCCGGTTTCCGGTGGACCGACCTTCGAACGCGATTGTTCCGGAGGTGAGCGGCAATGCGCCGCTGATGAGGTTGAACATCGTGCTCTTGCCCGCGCCGTTGGGCCCGATCAAGCCCAGGATCTCCCCTCGGTAGAGCTCGAACGAAAGATCGCTGACCGCGACCAAGCCGCCGAACTGTTTGCGTGCGCGCTCGACGACAAGTAACACGCCTTCATTTCCGCGCGTCCGTTTAGGAAGCGGTGTGGCCTTTGACACCGGCAACGGCTTTCTTTGCGGGAAGGCGCGCGCGAGCCACGGCCACACGCCGTCGCGCGTACGCTGCAGCAAGAGAATCATGAGTATCCCGAATACAACCACCTCGAAGTTCCCGTCGCGACCCAACAGGCGCGGCAGCCAGTCCTGCAACACCTGCTTCAGCAAGGTGATCACGGTCGCGCCGACGACTGCGCCCCAGACGCTTCCGGCGCCGCCGACGACGGCCATGAACAGATACTCGATTCCCTGGATGGGGCCGAAAGGTGTCGGGTTCACGAACCGCTGCAGGTGCGCATACAGCCATCCCGAAATGCACGCCAGCAACGCGGCGTACACGAAGATCACGATCTTGAGCCTGCCGGCATCGACGCCGAAAGCCTCCGCCATCTCGAGGCCGCCCTTGAGCGCACGCACCGCCCGCCCGGGCCGAGAATCGAGAAGATTGCGCGTGGCCCACAGGCTCGCCAGCACGATCGCCCAGATCAAATAGTAGAAGTGACGCTCGCTGCGCATTTCGATACCGAAGAACGACAGCGCGGGTATGCCTGCCAGACCGGTGTGTCCCCCGAGAAATTCCAGGTTGCCGAAGATGTAATACAGGCTGATGCCCCAGGCGATCGTCGCCAGCGGCAGGTAGTGGCCTTTCATGCGCAGCGTGATGAATCCGAGAAAGAGCGCAATCACCGACGTCAGCGCGACACCGATTGGCAGGTTAACCCAAGGCGATATCGCGGGATGATTGAGTGAGAGGTACGCCGTCGTATACGCACCGAGCCCGACAAATGCCGCCTGGCCGAACGACGTTTGCCCCGCGACGCCGGTTAGCAGCACCAGGCCCAGCGACACAATGCTGTAGAGGCCGATGTAGTTGAGCAGCGTGACCCAGAACGGCGGCGCGGCGACGGGAGCCAGCAGCAATGCCGCAGCGAGAACCAGCAGCACCGTGGCGCGCGGGTTCATTCCTCTTCCTCGTGATGATGCGTGGTCAGCGATCGCCAGAGCAGCACCGGGATGATCAGCGTGAAAACGATCACTTCCTTGAACGCGCTGGCCCAGAAGGAAGAAAACGATTCGAGCAGTCCCACCAGCACCGATCCGGCCGCCGCCAGCGGGTAGCTCGACAGGCCGCCGATGATCGCACCGACGAACCCTTTCAGACTGATGAGAAACCCGGAATCGTAATAGATGGTGGTGATCGGCCCGATCAGAACGCCCGAGAACGCTCCGAGCAGTGCGGCTAGCACAAACGTCAGGCTCCCTGCGAGGCTCGGGCTGATCCCCACCAGCCGGGCACCGACGCGATTGATCGCGGTAGCGCGCAGCGCCTTACCGTACAGCGTTCGCTCGAAGAAAAGGTAAAGCGCTCCGATCAGGATCAGCGACGAAAGGAGCACGAGAACGCTCTGACCGCTGACCGTGATATCGCCGACGTGAAAAATTGCATCGGTGAACGGCGGCGTGCGCGAGCCCTCGGCGCCGAAGAACCACAGTCCCAGACCCAGCATCACAAAATGAGCAGCGACGGAAACGATGAGCAGAACAAGCACCGATGCCTCCGCTAAGGGCTGGTATGCGACCCGATAGAGCAGCGGTCCCAGCGCGGTGACGATGATAAGGGTCAGCAGGATCTGGATCGGAAACGCAAGCGACAGCGGTGCGACGGCATAGACCACGAGGGCGATCGCGAGCGGAAGGATCAGATAGAGAGCGAGCCGTCGCGGCAGCCGCCGCCAGTCGCGTTGTCGCGCCGCCGCGTAGCACTCCATTGTTCCTGCGATCAGCGCCAGGCCGGCGAGCAAGCCGACGGTTCCGGGAGGCTTGCCGAGCTGAAGTGCGGCGAGCGTCAACGTTCCATAGGTGACGAACTCACCGGAGGGAATGAAAATCACCCGCGTCACGGTGAACACCAGCACCAGAGCCAGCGCCAGCAGCGCGTAGATCGCACCGTTGGTCACTCCGTCCTGCGCCAGAAGGGCGGCGATGGAAAATGTCATGGACGGGAATGTCCTCGCCGCGGGCTTGCTCGGCGGTTCTCCAATCGCTGCGACCCTTCAGGTCTTGCTCTTGGACGTCTGCGTCACTTAACCAGGACCCATTTCCCGTTTTCGATACGGACGATGACACGGGCACGATTGTCCATGCCGTTGTGATCAGCGGCACTGATGCTGAATACGCCGTTGCTGGCGGCAACATCCTTGGAATTCTCCAGCGCGTCGCGCAGCGCGCCGCGAAAGGCCTTGCTGCCTGGCTGAGCTTTTTTCATTGCCTCGGGAATCGCGCGCTGCAGCAGCAAGTATGCGTCCCACGCGTGGCCGCCAAAGGTCGTACGGCTGCCGGCCCCGTACTTTGATTCGTACGCCTTGACGTATTCGGCGGCCGACTTCTTGACCGGGTTGCTGTCCGGCAGCTGCTCGTAGACGAGCAATGGGCCGGCGGGAAGCACGCTGCCGTTGCCATCGGCACCGACGACGCGAAGGAAGTCGGCATTGGCAACGCCATGCGTCTGATAGATCTTTCCCTTGTAGCCGCGCGAAACGAACTCCTTGTGCGGCGTTGCCGCCGGAGTGCCGGCGCCGGCGATCAGCACCGCGTCGGGTTGCGCAGCAAGAATTTTCAGCGCCTGACCGGTGACGCTCGGATCGTTCCGGTTGTATTTTTCCTCGGCGACGATGTTGATGCCCGCGGTCTGCGCCGAGCGCTTGATCTCCCCCAGCCAGCTGTCGCCGTAGGCATCGGCAAAGCCGATGAAGCCCATGGTGCGCACGCCATTGGCGCGCATATGGATTGCAACTGCATCGGCCATCAGCGAATCATTCTGCGGAGTCTTGAAGACCCACTTGGTTCTGGCGTCCGTAGGGAGGATGATCGCGGCCGATGCGGCGAGCGAGATCATCGGCACTTCGGCCTCCGCGACGACGTCGCGCATCGCCAGAGAATTAGGCGTTACCGTCGATCCGACAATCACGTCGACGTTATTCTCGCTTATCAACTTTCGCGTGTTCTTGACCGCTTCGGTCGTGTCGGACTTGTCGTCGAGGACGATGAAGTTGAGCTTCTGCCCGCCGATCGTCGGCGAGCCAATCATCTCGAGCGTATTTTTTTCCGGAATGCCGAGCGATGCCGCCGGGCCGGTCGCCGAGAGCGTAACGCCGATGTTGATGTCGGCCATGGCGATGCCAGCCGTCAGCAGCGTCGCCAAGGCGAGCGCGAATTTTTCGGTTGTCATCAGTTTCCTCCGTAGGGGATACCCACCGCGGTGACAGGCGTGCGGCGCGATGTTATTGAGCGCTAGAGGCAAGCGGCTGGTTTCCCCGCGTGGATCGCCTTGGCGTGCGCTGGATGCGCCGGATTCTGGCATCAGGCGATGGGACGGTCAACGAACGCGGCGGCTACGTTGCCGTGACGGCAGGGTCATCGCTTGATCAGCGCATCTCGGATTTCACGCAAAAGCTCGATCTGCTCCGGCGGAGGCGGTGGCGACGGGTTCGCGCGCTTCAGCTTGTTGATCTCCTTGACCATCAGGAAAATGATGAACGCCAGGATTAAAAAATTGATCGTCACGGTCAGGAAGTTGCCGTAGGCGAAAAGCGGCACACCGGCCTTGGTCAGCGCGTCGTAAGTCATCGGTCCGTTGTAGCCTGCGGGGAGAGTCCCAAGCATGATGAACCAGTTGCTGAAGTCCAGCCCACCAACGAGGCGGCCTATGACCGGCATGATCAGATCCTTGACCAGCGAATCGACCAGCCGTCCGAAGGCGGCGCCGATGATCACCCCGACCGCAAGATCGACCACACTGCCTTTGATCGCAAACTCGCGAAACTCCTTCATGATCGCCACGGCAATCCCTCCTCAGCGCGATGCAAAAAAGGCACGAATTTAGACGGCTGCTTCGCCGGACTCGCCGGTGCGGATGCGCACCACCTGCTCCACTGTGGTCACGAATATTTTGCCATCGCCGATCTTGCCCGTGCGAGCCGCTTTGATCACAGCCTCGATCGCCCGCTCGACAAGCGTGTCGCTGACGATCACTTCGACCTTGACCTTGGGCAGAAAATCGACGACGTACTCGGCGCCGCGATAGAGCTCGGTGTGGCCTTTTTGGCGCCCGAACCCCTTCACTTCGGTGACGGTAAGCCCGGTGACTCCGATCTCGGAAAGCGCCTCGCGCACCTCGTCGAGCTTGAACGGCTTGATGATTGCTTCGACCTTCTTCATGGACACTCCTTGCAGCGCGCATCGATACGTTGAAGATTACACCGCCGGACGCTCGCCTGGACGGGCGAGCGCCGGTCCCGATGCTCCCGGCTCTATATGCTTCCACTCCGACCATGCCGACGTGATCGGATAGCGCCAATCCTTGCCAAAGCCACGCGGCGTGATTCGGATCCCCACCGCAGCCTGGCGGCGCTTGTACTCGTTGATCTTGATCAGGCGCACGACCTGAGCCACGTCAGCGGCGGCGTAGCCTCGACCCACAATGTCGGCCGGACTTAAGTGCTGCTCGACATATGCCTCGAGGATCGCGTCGAGCGCGTCGTACGGCGGCAAGCTGTCCTGATCGGTCTGGTCAGCGCGGAGCTCGGCGGAGGGCGGTCGCGTGATGATGCGCTCCGGGATCACTCGCCCAAGCGTGTTGCGATAATGGGCGAGCCGGTACACCAGTGTCTTGTCGATGTCTTTCAGCACCGCGAAGCCCCCTGCCATGTCGCCGTAGAGTGTCGCGTATCCCACCGCCATTTCCGATTTGTTGCCGGTAGTGAGCACGATCGAGCGATATTTGTTCGACAGCGCCATCAGCAATGTCCCGCGAATGCGAGCCTGAATGTTCTCTTCGGTGGCGTCCTCGGGAAGGCCCTTGAACTCTTCGGCTAGCGTGGTCTTGAACGCTTGGACAACGGCATCGATAGGCATCTCGTCATAGCGCACTCCAAGCATGCCGGCCATGGTTCGCGCATCTTCGAGACTGATCGCGGCGTTGTAGACCGAGGGCAGCATGACCGCGCGGACCCGGTCGCGCCCGAGAGCGTCGACGGCGACCGCGAGCGTCAACGCCGAGTCGATGCCACCCGAAAGTCCGAGCAATACGCCCGGGAAGCCGTTCTTTTCGACGTAGTCGCGTACGCCCATCGTGAGCGCGGCATAGACGTTCGGCTCAAGGCGCTCATCGAGAGCACCGCGAACGTGTTTCGGTATAGCGCCGTCGAATTCGGCGAAAGCGAGCGTGTCGTGCCATGCCGGCAATTGCTGCGCCACGGCTCCTGAGCCGTCGACGATGAACGAAGCGCCGTCGAATACCAGCTCGTCCTGCCCCCCGGTGCGATTGACATAAATAATCGCCAGGCCGGTCTCCCGTGCGCGCGCGGCGACCACTTCTCTCCTTAGCGTCTGCTGGCGGGTGTGATACGGCGACCCGTTGGGAACGACGATGAGCTGCGCGCCCGCGTCACGCGCTGCTGTCGCGGGGCCCGCACACCAGACGTCCTCACAAATGATGATGCCGACCCGAATGCCGTCGACGTCGACGATGCACGGATCACCGCCAGGGTTGAAGTAGCGCTGCTCGTCGAAAACGGTGTAATTCGGAAGGCAACGCTTGCGATAGCGCGCTGTTACCTTGCCGTCGCGCAACACCGCCACCGCGTTGTAGCGTCCGTCCGCCGCCAGCTCTGGCAAGCCGACCAGGACAGTGACGCCTTCGACGCGCGCGGCGAGCCGCGACAGTTCGTCGGCGCACGAGGAAAGAAAAGCCGGACGCAGCAACAAATCCTCGGGCGGGTAGCCACAGAGCGAGAGCTCCGGGGTGATCAGCAACTGCGCTCCGCCGCGCCGCGCCTCGGCGGCAGCCTCGAGGATGCGCGCGGCATTGCCGGAGAGATCGCCGACCACCTGGTTGAGCTGAGCGATCGCGATGCGCATACGTAAATATTACCATGCGAGCGGGAGCTGAAAACTTGCCGGCGGCCCTCGCGCACGCGACAATCGATGGATGTCGCGAACGCGACAAACGCTATCCGCTGGATGTTTCTCGAATGCCTTCCGCCACCTTACGCGTTATCGATTCGCTGGCTGCGCTTCCCGCATCTGCGTGGAACGCGCTGGTCGGCGACGCGCCGCTTTTGTCGCACGCTTTTCTGCACGCGCTGCACGAAACAGGATGCGCATCGCCGAAAACCGGCTGGACTCCGCGCTATCTGACCGCGTGGCAAGGCGGCACACTCGTCGGCGCCATGCCGCTCTACGTCAAGGCCCACTCCTACGGCGAGTATGTATTCGATTGGTCATGGGCCGACGCCTATCGCCGCCATGGCCGACGATACTATCCAAAGCTCGTCTGCGCCGTCCCCTTTACGCCCGCTACCGGCCCCCGGCTCATTGCCGGTACGCCGACCCTTCGCGCACTGCTCCTCGACGGCGCGTTGGCGCTACTCGAAGATCATCGGCTGTCTTCGCTGCACATTCTCTTTCCGGAAGCCGAGGAAGCGGCGCAATGCGAGCGTGCTGGCCTGCTGGTGCGCGAGAGCGTGCAATTCCACTGGACCAATGCCGGATTCAGGGATTTCGACGATTTCCTGGCGACCATGAATCACGCCAAGCGCAAAAACATCCGCCAGGAGCGCCGCAAGCTCGCGGCTACCGGGACATCGTTTCGCCGGCTGGTCGGCAGCGAGATCAAGCCGGCGCACTGGGCCTTCTTTTTTCATTGTTACGCCAAGACGTACGGCGAGCACCATTCGACGCCCTATTTGACCCTGGATTTTTTTGTGCGGCTGGGCCGGACACTGGCCGACAACGTTCTGCTGGTGCTCGGACAAAGCCGGGGCGAGCCGATCTGCGCCGCTCTGGACATCTTCAGCGCCACGACGCTCTGGGGCCGCTACTGGGGAACAAAAACCTACGCTCCCGGCCTCCATTTCGAAACGTGTTATTACCAGGCAATCGAATTCTGCATCGAGCGCGGGATCACCTTGTTCGAGGGCGGTGCGCAAGGCGTGCACAAGCTCGCGCGCGGCCTGATGCCGATAACCACACGTTCAGCGCACGCCATTGCCGACCCCGAGTTCGCGCGCGCCATCGGCGCCTTTCTCGTCGACGAGAGAACGGAAGTCGCACGGACCGTCGATGAACTGGAGCGCGCGGGCCCGTTCAGGCAGGAGGCCTGAACACAGCGTGCTAAGGTGCTCAGTCAGCCTCTCGGATACACCAATGAACACTACTCTGCTGCTCGATCGCGACGGCGCGATCGCTACCTTGACGCTCAATCGTCCGGCGTCGCTCAATGCGCTCGATTCGGAGATGATCGACGCCTTGATTACCCATAGCGCGGCGCTCGCCGCCGATGACAGTGTACGTTGCGTAATCATCAACGGCGCCGGTCGGCATTTCATGGCTGGCGGCGATATCCGCAGCTTCGGCGACCAGCTCGACGGCGCGCCCACCGACCGCCGGCGCGATTTCACCTGCATGGTCGAGCATATGCACGTGGCCATCGAAAACCTGCAGCGGATGCCGCACCCGGTGCTCGCCAGCGTGCAGGGTGCGGTGGCCGGTTTCGGACTTTCGTTGATGTGCGCTTGCGATCTTGCGATTGCCTCGGCGTCGAGTTATTTCACCTCGGCGTATCGTCACCTCGGCCTGACCCCGGATGGCGGCGCGTCGTACACCCTGCCGCGCCTGGTCGGACTGAAGAAGGCGATGGAGATCGTATTGCTTGGCGAGCGATTCGACGCCGCAGAAGCGCTCAAGCTCGGGCTCGTCAATCGCGTAGTTCCGGAATCCGAGCTTCATGCGGCGACGCACCAGGTCGCAATGGCGCTGGCGACCGGACCGGTACTCGCCGTTCGCAACGGTAAACGGCTGCTAAACCAGTCGCTATCGCAGTCGTTGTCGGCGCAGCTCCAATCGGAAGCGCAGAGCTTTGGTGCGTGCGCGGCGACGGAAGATTTTGCCGAAGGCGTTCGCGCCTTCCTCGACAAACGAACGCCGCGCTTCGGCGACGAGTGAAGTCGCGGAGCCCGGTAAGCGCCGGCTGCCGCGATCGCTCGAGTCATTGCTCGGCTACGGCCCGCCGGTGCCGCCGCCGCCCTGTCCGCCGCGGCCGCCGCGTCGGCCGGAGCCGCCGCCGTACCCACCTGAGCCACCTGAGCCACCAGGGCCTCCTGAGCCGCTCGGCCCGCCTCTACCTCCGCGCCCGCCACCTCTGCTGCCGCGTCCACCGGGGACAGGCCCGCCGCCGCGCCCTCCCGAGCCGCCGCCACGAGCCCCGGAGCCAGCCCCGCGACCGCCAGAACCACCGCTGCGACCGCCGAGGCCACCGGCGTTGCCGCCCGCGCTACCGCCGCGGCGATTATTTCCAATCGGCGCCCCGGGACCATGCGGACGCCCGCGGTTTGGGTCGCGTGGCGCTTGATTGCCCTCGGGGGGCGCGCGGTTGCCATCGACTTCGCTTATCGGAGCTTCCGCTTCAGGGCCGTAGGTACCACGATTGCCGTCGACCTCGCCGTCGTGGCTCGCCTCTCGCTCGCCGCCGTCGCCATGCCGGTTCTCTGCCGAAGGGTCGTCGCCTCCCTCGCCGAACGACATGCCGACCGCCTTTAGCAAGGTGTCGAGCTCCTCGCTCTCGAGCTCCTGCATTTGCCCCCGCTTGAGTTGCGGCGGCATGTTAACCACGCCGTAGCGGGTTCGAATCAGCCGGCTGACCATCAAGCCCAGCGCCTCGAACATCCGCCGCACTTCCTTGTTGCGCCCCTCGGGCAGGACAATCTTGTACCAGTGATTGGCGCCCTCTCCGCCGCCATCGGCAAGCGCGAGCACCTTTGCCGGTCCATCCTCCAATTCGACGCCCTCGAGCAGCTGCTTCTCCTGTTCCGGGGTCAGTGTTCCCATGACCCGCACCGAGTATTCGCGCTCGACTTCGTAACGCGGATGCATGAGCCGGTTGGCAAGCTCGCCAACGGTCGTGAATATCAGCAGACCCTCGCTGTTGAAATCGAGGCGCCCGACCGCGATCCATTTGGCGCTGCCCAATCGCGGCAGCTTGTCGAACACCGTCGGCCGTCCCTCCGGGTCGGCACGGCTGACGATCTCTCCTGCCGGCTTGTGATACAGGAGCACGCGCACGCGCGGCGCGGCGAAGCGCAGCCGCACCAGCTCGCCGTTGATGCGCACCTGATCGTTGGGGCCGACCTTCTGGCCGACCTCCGCCGGCTGACGGTTGACGGTGATGCGCCCGGCGATGATCAGCTCTTCGAGCCCTCGCAGCGATCCATAGCCGCACTGCGCCAACACCTTGTGCAGGCGCTGCGGCTCGGTGAAGACGGGCTCAGTGGAGCGTCTGGTTTGATTCTGGCGGGCGCGGCTGTCCGTCGGACGCGTCAGGTGCGTCGAGGTTGACGGATGCGACGACGTCGCCGGATAAGGCTTGCGCGGTGTCGAGGAGCGGGCTCGCGAGCGCGAGTTCGGCCTCGGCGGCCTTTGCTGGGGCATCGGGTAACTCCAGAAGGTGGGATGTATCAAGGTCCGCCAACGGCGGCAATTCGGCCAGTGAGCGCAAGCCGAGGTCGTCCAGAAAGTTCTTGGTCGTCGCGTACAGCGCGGGCCGTCCGGGCGTTTCGCGATGACCTACCGCCTCGATCCACTGACGATCTTCGAGTGTCTTGATGACGTTGGTGGAGACCTGCACGCCGCGTATGGCTTCGATGTCGCCACGGGTCACCGGCTGCTGATAGGCGATGATCGCCAGCGTCTCCATCGCCGCGCGCGAGTAGCGCGGCGGCTTCTCCGGCGAGAGACGCTCGAGGTAGGGTTGAATCTCCGGCCGCGCCTGGAAACGCCACCCGCTCGCCACTTGCGCAAGCTCGAC